>JAJZLD010000100.1:0-3092 GCA_021803785.1 Pseudomonadota bacterium
TCGCCCAACACCCACTCTTTCGCCGACAACGGCACCGTATTACTCTTGCTCGTGGTCATGGTTTGTCCTCTTCAAAGGTCAAGGTCGATATTCACAATCAACCTCTTACCATGACCACCCCTCTCTACAAGCCGCTCCGGGCTTTTGCACACTAATCAGAACACTACCTCTGCGCGCCGTGTTCGTTGATCTGGTTCGATGCGATGGAGTCGATCCGGATTGCGGGGCCCGGGCTGGTGGCCCTGGTGCATGAGATCGATGCCTGCATGGCCATCGAGCCGACTTTCCGGCCCCTGCCGCAGACCTTGCCTTGCCAGGTTTGCGGCCAGCCGCTCAAGCGGGCGTTCGACCTCACGCGCTACGGGCGCACCGCGCATCTGGAGTGCCCGCAGGAACATGGCATCTACCAGAGCTTTATGCTGTTCCTGGCCGAGAAGGGTTGCTTCCGGCCTTACGAGTGGCACGACATCCACGCCTTGACCGCGGCGGGCAAGGTGATCAAATGCGACCAGTGTGGCGCCACGCTCGAAGCGCGCGCGCAGAACGCTGGCCCCTACTGCGCATCGCCAGTGGGTGTAGATGACCCCGCACGCCTGGCTGCTGCGATCGACCGCGGGCAGGTCGCAGCGCCGCAAGTTGGAGGAGGGGCGGCGGCATGCTCGACGGAGTGTATGCGGCCCCCCATTGCACGGCATCGGCAGGCGCATCGGTACCGCGGTGTCCAGCGTTTGCCTGGGCGTGCTGTTGTGATCGGGTGAGGCGATTTTTCAAGTCATTGAACGATAGAGTGGTTTTTCGGCTGTGAGATTTCCATTCATGAACTTGAAGTGCGAGCGCACTGCTAAGGCTGCAGCATCAAGGTCGTTCGCGACTTGATCAGCGCTTCCCTGGGTGGGCTGCACATGCTAGGAGGGAAGGTCGTTTTGTGTGAATGAGGGGCGACGAGCAAGACGGTAAGATTCTGCGCTTCGCCTGACTCGAGAATTCCGGTTTGCCGAATGCCCGCACCGCAACTGATTGACCTCGTCCTCTCCGCCGACCGTCCGCGCCTGCGCCGCGCGCTGCGCGAACTGCCTCAGCGCGCAACGGTGCTTGCCGACTTGCCGGCGGCACTGCGCGCGAAGTTCGAGGCTTCGATTGCCGAGCGCGCGGCGCGCAAGGCGAACCTGCCCAAGCCCAGCTTCCCTGAAGATCTGCCGGTCAGCGGTCGGCGTGCGGAGATCGCCGAAGCGATTCGTGCGCACCAGGTGGTGATCGTCTGCGGCGAGACCGGCTCGGGCAAGACGACGCAGTTGCCGAAGATCTGCCTGGAACTGGGGCGGGGCGAGGCGGGGCTGATCGGGCATACGCAGCCGCGGCGGCTGGCGGCGCGGGCGACCGCAACCCGCATCGCCGAAGAATTACAGAGCGAGCTCGGTACGACGGTTGGCTTCAAGGTGCGTTTCACCGACCACACCAAGCGCGAGAGCTACATCAAGCTGATGACCGACGGCATCCTGCTCGCCGAAACGCAGGGTGACCCGCTGCTGGCTGCCTACGACACGCTGATCATCGACGAGGCGCACGAGCGCAGTCTCAACATCGACTTCCTGCTCGGCTACCTCAAACAATTGCTGCCGAAGCGGCCGGACCTGAAGGTAATCGTCACCTCGGCGACGCTGGATGCCGAGCGCTTCGCGAATCACTTTGCACAGAACGGCAAGCCCGCACCGGTGATCGAGGTGTCCGGTCGTCTGTACCCAATCGAGGTGCGTTACCGCCCGATCGAGGACGAGGATGCGGTCGAGAAGCCGCCTGTGCGCGCAGGCGTGCGGGTCGCGGAATCGAAGAACCGCAATCCGAACAAGGATCTGTACGAAGCGATCTGCGACGCGGTGAGCGAGCTGCAGCGCGAGGGGCCGGGCGATGTGCTGGTCTTCCTGCCCGGCGAACGCGAGATCCGCGAGGCGGCCGAGGCGCTGAGGAAGAACCACCCACCGGGCGCCGAGATCCTTCCGCTGTTCGCACGACAGACCGCCGCCGAGCAGGCGCGCGTTTTCTCGCGCTCGAACGGGCGCCGCGTGGTGCTCTCGACCAACGTGGCCGAGACCTCGCTGACGGTGCCGGGCATCCGCTACGTGGTCGATTCGGGGCTGGCGCGGATGAACCGCTACAGCCATCGCAACAAGGTCGAGTTGCTGCAGATCGAGAAGATCGCGCAGTCCGCCGCCAAGCAGCGCGCGGGCCGCTGCGGCCGGGTGCAGAACGGCATCTGCATCCGCCTCTACGACGAAGAGGATTTCAATCGCCGGCTGGCGCACACCGAGCCGGAGATCCTGCGCTCCTCCCTGGCCGGCGTGATCCTGCGCATGAAGTCGCTGCGGCTTGGCCCGGTGGAGGCATTCCCCTTCCTTGAAGCGCCGCTGCCGCGGATGATCGCCGATGGCTACCAGCTGCTGAACGAGCTGGGTGCGACCGACGATGCAAATAACCTCACCGCCATCGGCCGCGAGCTCGCCAAGCTGCCGCTGGACCCGAAGATCGGCCGCATGATCCTCGCCGCGCGCGACCGCGGCGCGCTACGCGAGGTGCTGATCATCGCCGCTGCGTTGTCGGTGCAGGACCCGCGAGAGCGGCCGCAGGAGCAGAGCGGCACCGCCGACCAGGCACATGCGAAGTTCCGTTCCTCGCCGGATTCAAAGGACGAGCCGAAGAGCGAATTCCTCTGGTTCGTGAATGCCTGGCAGGCCTTCGATCATGTGTGGAAACACGAGTCGTCGAGCAAGCAGAAGGCTTGGTGCAAGCAGCACTTCCTTAACTGGATGCGGATGCGCGAGTGGCGCGACGTTCACGGCCAGCTGCACGCGCTGTGCGCAGAGCACGGCTGGAAGGAGAGTGCGCTGCCGGCTTCGTATGAAGCGATTCACAAGGCGCTGCTGACGGGCCTGCTCGGTCACATCGGCTGCCGTGTCGAAGACGCCTCCGGCCCGGCCGCCGGTTCCTACCTCGGTGCGCGGGCGATCAAGTTCTGGCCGCATCCGGGTTCGTATTTGAAGAAGACTGTCGGCAAATGGCTGATGGCCGCCGAGCTGATCGACACCGTATTACTCTTG
>JAJZLD010000100.1:3102-9836 GCA_021803785.1 Pseudomonadota bacterium
ATGTCGGCTTCTGCCTTGTCGTTTGCGGCCGGTTTTTTGGCTGTAGCAGGTTCGGTGTTCGCGGCTGCAACCGGGGCTAGGGTGGCCGCCGAGCTGATCGACACCTCGCGGCTCTACGCCCGCTGCATCGCGAAGATCGAGCCGGAGTGGGTGGAGGAGGTGGGTGCCCACTTGATCAAGCGCAGCGTCTACGAGCCGCACTGGGAGAAGAAATTCGGCGCCGTGCGCGCGTGGGAGCGCGGCGTGCTGCATGGCATTACCCTCTACCCGCGGCGAGCGGTGAGCTATGCCAATGTCGATCCAAAGCTGTGCCGCGAGCTGCTGATCCGCGAGGGGTTGGTCAAAGGCGATGTGGATGAAGCGGCCCTGCGGCAGATGGCCTTCCTGACGCACAACCAGCGCCTGATGGCCGAGATCGAACGGCTGGAGCACAAGACCCGCCGCCCGGACGTGCTGGTGGACGACGAGCTGATCTACGCCTTCTACGATGCGCAGATTCCCGAGAGCGTCACCGATCTGCGTAGCTTCGAGGTCTGGCGCAAGACGGCCGAGCGCGGCAATCCCAAGTGCCTGTTCCTGGTACGCGAGCAGTTGATGCGGCACGAGGCCGAGGGCGCGAGCAGCGAGCGATTCCCGGCCACTTTCGAGGTGCTGGGGCAGAAACTCAAACTCACATATTTGCACGAGCCGAACGATGCGGAGGACGGCGTCACGCTCACCGTGCCGCTGGCGATGCTCAACCAGATTCCGCTCGCACGCTGCGAGTGGCTGGTGCCGGGGCTGCTGGAAGAGAAGGTCACGGCCCTGCTCAAAACCGTGCCGCAAAAGCACCGCCACCGCCTGCAGCCGATCGGGCAGTCCGCCCGCGCCTTTATCGAACAGGTGGAGGCGGGCGAGGTGAATCGCGAAGAAGGTCTGATGCGGGCGCTACAGAAGTTCGTCGAGGATCGCGTGTCGCTGAAGCTGCCGCTGGAGAGTTTCCGGCCCGAGAACCTCAATCCACATTGCTTCATGAACTTCCGAGTCATCGACGAGCACGGCCGTGTGCTCGGCATGTCGCGCAACCTGCCGGAGCTGCGCGCGCGGCTCAAGGATCAGGTGCAGGCGGCCTTCAAGGCAGCGCAGGTGCCAGGTTCGATGGGGGCGCAGCTGGCGGCGCTGAAGGTGGCAGGCAAGCCGGCGGAAGCGTCCATCGCCCCTGCACAACGCGGGGTCGCTGCGAAGCCGGGCGCACCATCGCCGCAGGTGGATGCGCCGGCGAAGAGTCAGCCGGCACAGCTCACCGGCCTCACCAGCTGGAGCTTCGGCGAACTGCCCGAGCTGCTCGAAGTGAAGGTCGCCGGCCGCATGGTGATCGGCTTCCCTGCCTTGCAGGACGACGGCGAGTCGGTGAGTTTGACTGCGGTCGACACCGAGGAAGAGGCAGCGCGTGTGCACCGCAAGGGCCTCGCACGGCTCTTTGCGCTGACACTGAAGGACCAGGTCAAGGCAGTCGAGAAGTTGCCCGGCCTGCGCGAGCTGGCGCTCGCTTTCATCCCATTCGGCACTGAGGCAGAACTGAAAGCGCAGCTCGTCGCCGCGACGCTGGAACGCACCTGCCTGATGGACCCGCTGCCGACGAACGCTGAAGCCTTCGCACAACGCGCGCAGGAAGCCAAACCACGCATCTCCTTGGTCGCGCAGGAGCTGATGCGCCTCGCGGGCGCGCTGCTCGCCGAGCACGCATCGCTGACCAAGCGCTTTGTCACGCTCAAGGGGCAGCCTGATACGCTCGCGGATCTGCAGCAACAGCTCGCCAAGCTGATGCCGAAGAACTTCCTGCTCGCGTACCCGTTCGAGAAGCTCACGCACTTCAGTCGCTATCTCAAGGCAATGGGGGTGCGCATCGACAAGCTGCGCACCAACCCCGCGCGCGACCTGCAACTCTTGGCCGAATGGAAGTCGCTCGCCCAGCCCTTCGAGCGCGAATGGCTCGCCAAAGCCAAAGCCGGCGTTATCGACCCGCAACTCGAGGAGTTCCGCTGGTTGCTCGAAGAACTGCGCGTGGGCCTCTTCGCGCAGGAGCTCAAGACGCCGATGCCGGTCAGCGTGAAGCGGCTGCAGAAGATCTGGGACGCGCGGCCGCGCTGATCTGCTGGGGGTTGGCCAAGGTGCGCGCCGCACACCCAAAGATTGGCGTATTCGGAGCGGTAAAGCGAGCAACGGCCGGTGGCGGGCTCATACACCACGTTGCAGGACGCGATCCATGTGCCAACTGATCGCCACCTTGCCGCACATGCCGCTGCCTCGCACCCTGTCGACCGCGCTTGCGCCGATGCCATCGCGGCCGGCTTTGTCGCCGGCTCCGGCGTGATATCGGGAGCGTGCGGCGAGGAGGCGTGTCACCGTACTGACGACGGCTGGGATTCCACCGGCTAGTCGGTATTGTTGCCGGTTCGCGGGCGGCGAGTTGCCTGATTGACCGCGGCATTCAGCGCGGCGTTGACGATTGCATCGCAGTCGGTGCCGCCCGCTTGTTCGCAAGCGTCCATCATCTGTTGCCGTGAGGCGGACGTGACCGCCGGGCCACTGGCTTCGGCTGCGGGCGCTTCGGTGGGCCCCTGCGCGCCCGGTAGCCCACCGCGAGGCTGGGGCGTATAGGCGGGGACGGTCGAGATCGTCGCGTTGACCCGCTCGGCCTTCACTCCCGGTGGGGGCTGGTTGCCATATTGCCAGCGCCCTTTTTCGTCACGCCACTTAAACACTTCGTTACCCGCATGCGACAGGGCCGATGCGATGAGCAGCGGTAGCAGCAGGAAGAGCGCGCGCAGTCGAGCATTCATGATCGTGATTCCGGGCTTCATGACATGAGTGTAGCCGGCGTTCGATCGAGCGCGCACGCGCCATCGTTTATCCGCGACCGAAGGGGGGCCGCTGGGGCCTCAGCGCGCCGCGGACAGCAGGGATTCGTAGCGTGCGAGGTATTGCCGTGCGGCGAGGTCCCAGCCGAAGCGACGTTGCATGCCAGCCCGCTGTAGCTGCCGCCAGCGCAGTGGGTCGCGGTGAAGATCCAGTGCGCGGCGTACGCAGGCGAGCAGGGCCTCGCCGCTGGCGTGGTCGAACGCGAAGCCAGTCGCGCTGCCGTCCTTCAGCGTTTCCGCCGTTGCGTCGACTACGGTGTCGGCAAGACCGCCGGTGCGCCGGACAATCGGTGGCGTGCCGTAGCGCAAGCTGTACATCTGGTTGAGCCCGCAGGGTTCAAAACGCGACGGCATCAGGAAGATGTCCGCGCCCGCTTCGATACGGTGGGCCAGGCGCTCGTTGTAGCCCACGGTAACGGACACGCGGCCCGGATGGCGGGCGGCAAAGGCTTCGAACGCGGCTTCGAGCGGCTTTTCGCCGGACCCAAGTACCACCACCTGCGCGCCCATGGCGACCAGCGCGTCGCCCTGTTCGACAAGCAGGTCCGAACCCTTCTGATGGCCCATGCGGCTGACGACGCCCAGCAGCGGGCTGGTGCCGGGGGCGAGCCCGAGTTCGCGTCTGAGTGCGACCGTGTTGGCAGACTTCTTGTCGAGACTGTCGGCGTCGTAGCATGCCTCGATCAACGGATCGGTCGCCGGGTTCCACTGGTTCTCGTCGATGCCGTTGAGGATGCCTTGCAGCCGTGCCTTGCGGAAGCGCAACAGGCCGTCGAGGCCGCAGCCGTACTCGCTCGTCTGGATCTCGGTGGCGTAGGTGGGGCTGACCGTCGTGATGAAATCACACAGTTGCAGGCCGGCCTTGAGGAAGGAGAGCTTGCCGTGGAATTCAATGCCGTCGAAGCGGAAGGCGCGCCGTGGCAGGCCGAGATCCCCGATGGCGGATTCGGGAAATTGGCCGTGGAAAGCCAGGTTGTGCACCGTGACGACGCTCGGCGTGTCGCCGCCCAGGTAGTGCTGGTAGGCGGGCGCCAACGCGGTATGCCAGTCGTTGCAGTGAAGTACATCGACCGGCCAACCGGTGTCTTTGCCGTTTTCGGCGAGCCAGCTCGCGATGCGCGAGAGCAGCCCGAAGCGCCAGACGTTGTCGTGCCACTCCTTGCCGTCTGCATCCACATACGGGTTGCCGGGGCGATCGAAACGGCTCGGGCAATCGAGCAACCACAGGGTGACGCCGGGTGCGATCTCGCCCGCATCCAGCACGCGGGACTCGGGCAGGCGCACCGCGAGGCCGGGAATCCGCACGAACTCCCGGGCCTTCGGGAAGGCCTCGGCGATTGCCGGATAGCGCGGGACGAGCACGCGCAGCTTGCAGCCCGCCTGCGCAAGCGCAGGCGGTAGCGCTGCAGCAACGTCGCCCAGCCCCCCGGTTTTGACCCAGGGGGCAATCTCCGCGGTGGCGAAGAGGACGTGGATTGGTTGCCGCTTCTTCTTCATCGAATCAGATTCATCTTCTGCCCGAGCATGGCCGGTGTGACCAGCGTGATGCCGGATTCGGTGACATGGAAGCGTTTGCGGTCCTCCACCGGGTCGACGCCGATCTGCGTGCCTTCCGGTATCACGCAGCGCTTGTCGAGCACGCACTTCTTCAACACGCAGTGGCGGCCGATGTCCGCGTTGGGCAGAATCACGCTATCCTCGATCAGCGAGTAGCTATTCACCCGCACTCCCGAGAACAACATCGTTCGCCGGATGGTCGAGCCGCTGATGATGCAGCCGCCCGAGACCATCGAATCGATGGCTGCGCCACGCCGGTCGTCGTCATCGAAGACGAACTTGGCGGGTGGGCTTTGCGGCTGCCAGGTCCAGATCGGCCAGTCCTCGTCGTACAGGTTTAGTTGCGGGATCACCTGCACCAGATCCATGTTGGCTTCCCAGTACGCGTCAAGCGTACCGACGTCGCGCCAGTAGGCGGGCTTGCCCGGCTCACCGACGCAACTTTCGGCAAAGCTGTGGGCGAAGACGCGATAGCGCTTCACGCAATGCGGGATCACATCCTTGCCGAAGTCGTGGGTGGACTTCGGATCGTCCGCGTCGCGCAGCAACTGTTCGAACAGGAAGCGGGCGTTAAACACATAGATGCCCATGCTGGCCAGCGCGACGTCCGGTTTGCCAGGCATCGGTTGCGGATTGGCGGGCTTTTCGGTGAAGTCGATGATGCGATTGTCGTTATCCACCGACATCACGCCGAAGCCCTTGGCCTCTTCAATCGGCACTTCGATGCAGGCTACGGTCAGATCCGCCTTCGATTCTGCGTGCGCGGCAAGAATGCGGCCGTAGTCCATGCGGTAGATGTGATCGCCCGACAGCACCAGCACGTATTCCGGATTCGCATGGCGGATCTCGTGCAGGTTCTGGAACACCGCATCGGCGGTGCCCTGATACCACTGCGACTCATCCACCTGTTGCTGAGCCGGCAGGATCTCGATGAACTCGCCGAGGCGGCCGTCGAGGAAGCTCCAGGCGAGCTGCAGATGCCGGATCAGGCTTTGGGCCTTGTACTGCGTGGCAACCCCGACGCGGCGGATGCCCGAGTTCACGCAATTGGACAAGGTGAAATCGATGATGCGGAACTTGCCCCCGAAAGGTACCGCCGGCTTGGAGCGCCAGTCCGTCAGTTGTTTGAGCCGGCTACCGCGACCACCGGCTAATACGATGGCGAAGGTGTTGCGAGTGAGCTGACTGACAAAACGTGGTTGGCGGGCGCTGCGCGTTCCCGCCGTCGATGCTTGATCGGCTGCCATGATGTCCCCCGTTGAGATGTGTGAACCCGGATTGCGCCGCTGCGATCCCCCGACCGCCTCGGCTCCAGCACTTTTACACGATGGTATTGCCCGCGTGTGATAAAGCAAGCCGGATGCCGCATGCTGTTCAAACGGAATCTTGCACTTTCTTAAATCAGTATCACCGCCGCTGCCAGGGCCGCAATGGCGGTGCGGCGGGCTGTTGCGCCAGATCAGGTGCGCGCCCGACACTGGCGCATTGTGCGCCTGCAGTGCCCCCGCTCGGGGCGGCCGGCACCAAGTGCGCAAGCTCGATATGGGGCGTGCTGCGCTTGCGTAGTTCCAGAGGGTGCAGCAATCGGGCCTGGATACGTGCTGCAGCGCATGATTGGCACCATACGGTACAGTATGGTGTAATGCGCCGCATCGGGGACTGAATTCCCGCCTCGTAACGTTTGTAAGGAATCGCGCCATGACCGTCGCCAATCCCTATCCGCACCTGCTCGCACCGCTTGATCTGGGCTTCACCACGCTGCGTAACCGCACGCTGATGGGGTCGATGCATACCGGGTTGGAAGAGGCCAAGGACGGCGCGGACCGCATGGCCGCGTTTTATGCCGAGCGCGCCAAGGGCGGCGCTGGCTTGATCGTGACGGGGGGCATCGCACCGAACCTGCAAGGCCGTGCTTACCCCTCGGCCGCGCAGTTGTCCTGGCCCTGGCAGGTCGGCCACCACAAAACGGTGACCGATGCAGTGCATGAAGCCGGCGGCAAGATCGCAATGCAGATTCTGCATACCGGCCGCTATGCCTATCACCCGCTTGCGGTATCGGCCTCGCGCATCAAGTCGCCGATCAGCCCGTTCACGCCTTGGGAGCTTGGCCGTTTTGGTATCGCCAAGACGATCCGCGACTTTGCCAACTGCGCGGCGCTCGCACGCAAGGCCGGCTACGATGGCGTCGAGGTGATGGGCAGCGAGGGTTATCTGATCAATCAGTTCATCGCCTCTTGCACCAACCATCGCACCGACGCCTGGGGCGGCGATTTCAAG
>JAJZLD010000101.1 GCA_021803785.1 Pseudomonadota bacterium
AACTGTGTTGCGCCTGGTTTCATTGATACCGACATGACGCGCGCGCTTGGAGATGAGCAGCGCGACGCACTGCTTGGTCAGATTGCCCTTGGGCGATTCGGACGTCCTGAAGAGATTGCCGCCGCGGTTGCGTTCTTGGCCTCTCCCGCAGCTAGCTATGTTTCCGGCGTTACGCTGCATGCGAATGGCGGAATGTACATGTCATAAGCGCCTGATGAGTGCCTAGGCAGGATGGGCAGATGCCCGCATTTTGGGGTTTCTTTTTGGTAAAATAGTGGGGTTATTCACCCCCGAATTTAGAGAAGGAGTGGTCAATGGAGAACATCGAACAACGCGTCAAGAAGATCGTTGCCGAACAACTCGGCGTAAACGAAGCTGACATCAAGAATGAGTCTTCCTTCGTGGACGATCTGGGCGCTGACTCGCTGGACACCGTTGAACTGGTCATGGCCCTCGAAGAAGAGTTCGAGTGCGAGATTCCGGACGAAGAAGCCGAGAAGATCACCAGCGTTCAGCAGGCAATTGACTACGTCGTTGCCAACAAGAAGTAATCGTAGTTTTTAACCTCGTAACTCGATCCGGAGCGCACTTTGGGCGGTCGTAGAGTCGTCATCACCGGTCTTGGTATCATCAGTCCGGTCGGTAATTCCATCTCCGAAGCCTGGGACAACATCCTTAATGGGCGTTCCGGCATCACCCGCATCACTCGTTTTGATGCGTCGACCTTGCCGGTGCAGATTGCCGGCGAGGTCAAGAACTTTGACGTGACGGCGTACCTTTCCGGTAAGGAAGCACGCCGTTACGACAAGTTCATCCACTACGGCTTGGCTGCGGCAATCGACGCGCTCAAGGACGCAGGGCTCGGGGAGCATCCAGACAACGCAGAGCGTATCGGGGTGTGCATCGGTTCGGGCATCGGCGGTCTGCCGATGATCGAAGATACGCACAACGCAACGCTGGAGGGCGGCGCGCGCAAGATCTCGCCGTTCTTTGTGCCGGGTTCGATCATCAACATGATCTCCGGGCTGCTGTCGATTCAGTACGGCTTCAAGGGGCCGAACTTCGCCACCGTGAGTGCCTGCGCGACAGGTAATCACGCAATCGGTGAGGCTCAGCGCCTGATCGAGTACGGCGATGCGGACATCATGGTTGCCGGTGGAGCCGAAGGGACCGTTTCCTTCCTTGGTATGGGTGGCTTCTGTGCTGCGCGTGCCTTGTCGTGCCGCAACGATGACCCAACCGCGGCGAGCCGCCCGTGGGATGCTGGTCGCGATGGTTTCGTGCTCGGCGAAGGCGCCGGTGTTCTGGTGCTCGAAGAGTACGAGCATGCCAAGGCTCGCGGCGCAAAGATCTACGCCGAGCTGGCCGGTTACGGCATGAGTGCGGATGCGAACCACATCACTGCGCCTTGCGAGGACGGTGAAGGTGCCTCCCGTAGCATGCGCAATGCCTTGCGTAACGCCAAGACGGAGCTCGACGAAATCGACTACGTCAATGCACATGGCACCTCCACGCCGCTCGGCGACTTGGCCGAGACGACGGCAGTGAAGCGTTGCTTTGGTGAGCATGCCTACAAGCTCTCGGTTAGCTCGACCAAGTCGATGACGGGTCATCTGCTGGGTGCTGCCGGGGGTATCGAGGCGGTATTTACCACGCTCGCAATTCGCGACCAGGTGGCGCCACCGACCATCAACCTCGAGACGCCAAGCGAAGGCTGTGACCTCGACTATGTGCCGAAGCAGGCACGGCCGATGACTATTCGCGCAGCGATGTCGAACTCGTTCGGTTTTGGTGGCACAAACTCAACGCTGATCTTCCGTCGCGTTTAGTCGGCGTCCACGCTGAGATGAGGCTCGCAGGCGATATACGGCTGCGGGCCTCTTTGCTTTTTGGGGTGGCGCTCGTGGCATTCCACGTCACGGCGCTGCTTTTGCTTTTCTACCCTGGCGTGGATGGCATGCTGCGCTGGTTTGGTATCCCGATCATCGCGGGCTCGGCGTTCCTTGCGTGGAGGCGGCGGTCCGCTACCGGCGGCGCGTCTTTGCGCCTTCACGATGACGGGTCGGCGGAAGCCTTGGCCTCAGACGGCCAGTTCTTGCCGATTGTGTTTTGCCGAACCACTCGGGATGGCGGCTGGTTTCTCGCTTTGTGTTGGCAGGAACTGGCAACAGGCAAGCGTCACCGGCTGTGGCTTGTCGCATCCGCCATGCCGGCCAGCGAGTGGCGATTGCTACGTGCCTGGTTGCGCTGGCGGGCCTTCAGTCGCGAGCGGATATCCAGCGGACCAAACCGGACGGCCAGCGCGGATTCCTGAGGACGGTCGGTTTGCCCTTCGGCAGCGTTTCCGGATAGTCGCGGCTGTAGTGCAGACCGCGGCTCTCCTTGCGTGAGAGCGCACCGCGAACGATCAAATCGGCGCTTACAACCAGGTTGCGAAGTTCGATCAGGTCATTGCTGACACGGAAATTTGCGTAGTACTCGTCGATCTCGCGACGCAGCAGGGCGATCCGGTGTTGGGCGCGCTGCAGTCGTTTGGTTGTCCTGACGATTCCGACGTAATCCCACATGAAGCGGCGCAGTTCATCCCAGTTATGGGCAATCACGACTGCTTCGTCGGCATCGGTAACCTTGCTTTCGTCCCATTCCGGCAGGCCTTCGGCGATCGCCCTTGGGTGGGCGAGAATGTCGGCCGCGGCGGCCTCACCAAAAACGACGCATTCAAGCAGAGAGTTGCTTGCGAGGCGGTTGGCGCCGTGCAGGCCGGTGCAGGCAGTTTCGCCAATTGCGTAAAGGCCGGGCAGATCGGTTCGTGCGCGCAAATCGGTCAGCACGCCGCCGCAGGTGTAGTGCGCGGCGGGTACGACGGGAATGGGTTCCTTCGTGATGTCGATGCCGAGCTCAAGGCAGCGCGCATAGATCGTCGGGAAGTGCGTGGTGATGAACTCGGTCGGGCGATGGCTGATGTCCAGATAGACGCAGTCCAGTCCGTGCCGCTTCATTTCATAGTCGATCGCTCTCGCGACAATGTCGCGCGGCGCCAGCTCGCCTCGCGGGTCGTGCTGCAGCATGAAGCGTGTGCCGTCAGGCAATTTCAGCAGACCGCCTTCGCCGCGAACCGCTTCTGAAATCAGGAAGGATTTAGCCTGCGGGTGGTAGAGGCAGGTCGGATGGAACTGGATGAATTCCATGTTCGCAACGCGACAGCCGGCGCGCCAGGCCATGGCAATACCGTCACCGGTCGCCGTATCCGGATTGGTCGTGTAGAGGTAGACCTTGCCTGCACCACCTGTGGCCACCACCGTATGGCGTGCCGCGAAGGTGACGACGTGATCCTCAGCGATGTCGAGAATATAAGCACCAAGGCAGCCTTGGTCTGCTCGGCCCAGACGGTGCCCGACGATCAAATCGACGGCGATGTGGTGTTCGAAGACGCGAATGTTCGGATGTGCGCGAACCTTTTGTGTCAGGGTCTCTTGCACGGCGGCGCCGGTAGCATCCGCCACATGAACGATGCGCCGGTGGCTGTGGCCGCCTTCGCGCGTCAAGTGCATGTGAAGCGGGCCTTCTTCCGCCGGCGTGAAGGGGACGCCTTGCTCCGCCAGCCATTGGATGGCCTTCCGCCCATGTTCGACAACGAAGCGAGTGGCTGCGTCGTCGCAAATGCCCGCGCCGGCAATGTGTGTGTCGCGTGCATGGGACTCGGTGGAGTCCATCGGGTCGACGACCGCGGCAATGCCGCCTTGCGCCCAAGAACTGGCGCCGTCTTCAAGCTGGCACTTTGTAACCAGCGCTACGGAATGATGGTCGGCGAGACGGAGTGCGAGCGATTGGCCAGCAAGGCCGCTGCCAAGGATCAGGACATCGAATTGGAGCACGGCGGTCAGGGCGCCAGGAGGACGCCGCCAGATGGGAGTGTTCGAATTATATCACGCGCTCCCCTGGGGGCCGGCGTTGAGGTGCCGGCGTGGATGGTGGCAATACCCATGATGCTGGCTGAACTATTCCGCACGCGCCAGGTCAATGGTCGCATAAGCTGTTGCCTTCAGGGGCTGGGGTATACTGGATTAGCGCCGCCCAGAGCGCGAACCAATCCAGAAAATACCCCGTCCCATGAGTGATCGTCAGATAGACCAGCAGTTGGTCGAGCGTGCGCAGCGCGGCGACAAGCATGCCTTCGGGCTGCTTGTGTCCAAGTATCAGCGCAAGCTTGCCCGTTTGCTGTCTCGCATGATTCGCGATCCGGCGGAAGTTGAGGACGTTGCGCAGGAAGCCTTCATCAAGGCATATCGCGCATTGCCCTCGTTCCGTGGCGACAGCGCGTTTTACACGTGGTTGTACCGTATCGGCATCAACACGGCGAAGAACTACCTCGTATCGCAGGGTCGGCGGGCGCCGACCTCGACCGATATTGATGCCGACGAGGCAGAGAACTACGACGACGGTGATTTGCTGCGCGACTACGACACGCCAGAGCGCCTGCTTGCGACCAAGCAGATTGGTGAAACGGTGAACGTCGCGATGGAAGCGTTGCCGGAGGAGTTGCGCACGGCGATCGTGCTGCGCGAGATTGAAGGCTTGAGTTATGACGAGATTGCGACGGTGATGGGATGTCCGATCGGTACCGTGCGATCGCGTATTTTCAGGGCGCGTGAGGCGATCGCCGAGCGCTTGCGCCCACTGCTCGATACAAGTCCGGAAAAACGATGGTGAGTGAGACATGAAACAGCAGATTTCTGCCTTGCTGGATGGCGAGTTGGAGCCAGCGGGCGTGCAGGCGATTTTGTCACGGACGAAAACCGACCCGGCGTTGCGCGAATGCTGGGGTGAGTACGCCTTGATCGGCGACGCGCTGCGCGGCGAAACTGAATTATCCAGCGACTTCACCGCGAAGTTCATGGAGCGGCTTGAAGCCGAGCCGACCGTTCTTGCGCCTGCCGCCAGTGCCGTTGTCGCCAAACGCCGGTCTGCGCTCGATACCCTCTTGCCGATCGCAGCGACAGTTGCGGGCGTTGCGGTGGTGGCGTGGCTCGGCTTGCGTGTCGAGCCGGTTGCACAGCCGGCTCCCTTGGCACGCGCTGCAGGGCAGCCGCACACAGCGTCCGTCGGTGATGCTGATCGTGCCTACCTGCTCGCGCATCACGGCTATGCAGGTGCTCAGGCTGTACCTGGTGTCGGTTACTACATGCGTACCGCTGTCGAGCAGGGTGGAGACGGGGTTCAATGATTGGTAGGGTTTGGGTTGGCGCCCTACTGCTGTTGTTGGGCGGCTTGGTGCAGGCCAGTTCGCCGCAGGACGCCATTGCTTGGCTTGCCAAAGTAAGTTCGGCGTCGCAGACGCTCAACTATGCGGGCACGTTCGTTTATCAATCTGGCCGGACAACCGAGACGTCCCGCATTGCGCACATTACCGATGCGACAGGTGAGTACGAACGTCTGGAAACGCTGGACGGCGCTCCGCGCGAAATCGTGCGGAGTAATGGTGAGGTGCGGTTCTATCTGCCGCAGGAGAGGATGATCATCGCAGACCATGCGATGCCGCGTCGCTTTCCGGCGTGGTCGCATGCGTCGCCGGATCAGCTGACGGCCAACTATAGCCTTCGCCTCGGAACGCTTGATCGCGTGGCAGGCTTGCCAGCGCAGCAGATCGTGCTCGAGCCGCGCGATGGGTTTCGATACGGCCATACATTCTGGGTGGAGCCGGGCAGTGGGCTGATGCTCAAGTCGCGCATGCTTGACGCTGCGGGCGCTTTGGTCGAACAGTTTGCGTTTTCCGACGTGAAGATCGGCGGCCTGATCGAGCGCGACAAGGTGCGCTCGCGTTATGCCGCAACGGCCAGTGGCTGGCGGGAAGTTAACGCGCGCGGCGTGGCGGTAACGCCCGAGGAGGCGGGCGTAACATGCCATGGCTTGCTGCCTGGGTTCCGCCCGATCAGCACGGTGCGCCGCCAGGTCAAGGAGGGTGGTGCCGATGCGATCCATCTTGTGTATTCCGATGGTTTGGCAACGATCTCGGTGTTTGTCGAACCGCTTGCCCCCGGACGAAAGGCCCCGTTGAGCGGCGAGAGTACGGCCGGGCCGACTCGAATTTTTAAACGCCTGATTGGTTCGCAGTACCTGGTAACTGCATTAGGTGAAGTACCTCCGGAATCGGTGCGGCGGCTGGCCCAATCGATAGAGATTCGGCAGAAATGAATACTCGTAAAGCAATCGTCTTGCGCGTTGAAGGCGCCTCGGCCGTGATAAGGGTGAGCGGCGACGGCGGGTGCGGACGATGTTCGGAGGTCGGCGGTTGCGGCAGTGACGTGCTTGGGCAACTGTTTGGCGGCCGCTGCAGCAGCTACAGCGTCGTCACCGATCGCCCACTCACCCCCGGGGCCGAAATTGAGGTTGCCGTCGAACCGCGAGCCCCCTTGCTGGCGGCCGCTCTAGCTTACGGTTTGCCATTGCTGGGCCTGCTTGCGGGTGGCGCGATCGGCGAACAGTACGTTGGCGATACCGGCTCGGTTCTTGGTGCAGCCTTGGGCTTGGCAACTTTCTCCGTTGGCGCTGCATTTCTTGCGCGTCGACGGCTGTCAGGCGGGCTTGCAGTGCGCGTGGTTGAATCGTCGATATCGCATTGATGGGGGCTGCGATGTTGCTGCCAGTGAAGTACATGAACGTTCTCCGTCATATCGCCTTGCTGTTGGTCCTCATTGGGGCGACGGCCGTGCAGGCACGCGACCTGCCGGAGCTGGCGGACTTGGTCGATCGTTCGGTCGCTGCGGTGGTCAATGTCAGTTCCGAGCAGATTCGCCCGCGTGCAAAGTCTGATGCGCGTGATCCGATGCAGGAATGGTTCCGCCGTTTCATGCCAAAGCACCCCCAGATTCCGCGCGACGGCGAGGAGGGTGATTCGATGGGGTCTGGCTTCATCGTTTCGGCAGACGGCTATATCCTGACGAATGCACATGTGGTCGAGGATGCGGATGAGATCCTGGTGCGGTTGACTGACAAGCGCGAATTTCGCGCCCGCTTGATTGGTGCGGATCGTCGCAGCGATGTAGCGGTGATCAAGATCGAAGCGACCGGTTTGCCCAAGGTTGCGATTGGAGATCCGGGGAAGTTACGCGTCGGCGATTGGGTGGTCGCAATTGGCTCGCCGTTTGGCTTCGATCACTCCGTTACCGCCGGCATCGTCAGCGCCAAAGGCCGTTCGCTGCCGGATGAATCGCTGGTGCCCTTCATTCAGACCGACGTCGCAATCAATCCGGGTAACTCTGGTGGCCCACTGTTCAACCTGAGGGGTGAGGTGGTCGGTATCAACTCGCAGATCTATAGCGAGACTGGCGGATTCATGGGGCTTTCGTTTGCGATCCCGATTGACGTGGCGATGGATGTGCTCAACCAGTTGCGGACATCCGGAAAGGTAACCAGAGGGCGCATTGGTGTCGTGATTCAGGAGGTCACGAAAGACTTGGCCGACAGCTTCGCTTTGAAGGCGCCGCAGGGTGCGCTGGTGAGTCAGGTGGAAAAGGGTGGACCTGCCGACAGAGCGGGTGTGGCGATCGGCGACGTGATTCTGCGGTTCGACGGTAAGGCAGTAAATGGTTCGTCGGATCTGCCGCGTATTGTCAGCGGTACTCGACCTGGCGCCCGGTCTTCGATGCAGGTCTGGCGCAAAGGGGCGGTTCGCGATGTGGCGTTGGTTGTCGATGAGTTCGCGGAGGAGTCGCCGACACCGAAGAAGCCGCCGTCCAAGCGTGTCGAGCCTGCTGGGGCGAATCGGCTGGGTCTCGTCGTCGGGCCGCTGACGTCCGAACAGAAGCGTCACTTCAAGAGCGACGGTGGCGTTGCGATCAAGGATGCCAAGGGGCTCGCCGCTCGCGCCCAATTGCAGGGTGGCGATCTGATTGTTTCGGCGACACGCAAGGGTCTGCCGGTCGAATTCCGAAACGTTGAGCAGTTCAATCGATTCGTGGCAACGGTGGAGCGGGGCGAGAGCGTGTCCCTGTTGGTCAAGCGCGGCGACACGCAGAGTTTCGTCAGTCTTCGCGTACCAGAGCAGCCGTGAACCGACGCGGCTGAGTGGATCGGCTATACTCGCGCGTTCTCCAACCCGATGGATTCCTGAGAAGGGTGCGGCAACGCACCCTTTTTTCGTGGCATGCAGCACATCAGAAACTTCTCGATCATCGCCCACATCGACCATGGCAAGTCGACCCTTGCCGACCGGCTAATCCAACGTTGCGGGGGCCTCTCCGATCGCGAAATGGAGGCGCAGGTACTCGATTCGATGGATATCGAGCGTGAGCGCGGCATCACGATCAAGGCTCAGACTGCGGCGCTGAGTTACCGCGCTCAGGACGGCCAAGTCTATAACCTAAACCTGATCGACACCCCAGGGCATGTGGATTTTTCATACGAAGTCAGCCGTTCGCTAGCTGCCTGCGAGGGGGCGCTGCTGGTCGTTGATGCGTCCCAGGGTGTTGAGGCGCAGACCGTTGCGAACTGCTACACCGCGATTGAGCAGGGTGTTGAAGTCGTGCCGGTTCTGAATAAGATGGATCTACCTTCCGCGGATCCGGACTCCGCACGTCAAGAGATCGAAGATGTGATCGGCATCGACGCGACCGAGGCGATTCCGTGCTCGGCCAAGACCGGCATGGGCATTGACGAGATTCTTGAGGCGATCATTGCCAAGGTGCCCGCGCCGCGCGGGCAGGTTGATGCTCCGCTCAAGGCACTCATCATCGACTCGTGGTTCGATAACTATGTTGGAGTCGTGATGTTGGTGCGGGTTGTCGATGGGGTGCTGCGTCCGAAGGACAAGATCCTCTTCATGAGCACCGGCGCGCAGCACCTGTGCGAGCAGGTGGGCGTCTTCACGCCGAAGTCAATCTCGCGAGATCAGTTGTCCGCCGGAGAGGTCGGCTTCGTGATCGCGGGCATCAAGGAGCTGACTTCCGCAAAGGTGGGCGACACCATCACGATCGCGAACAAACCGGCGAGCGAACCGCTGGCCGGCTTCAAGGAGATCAAGCCGCAGGTGTTCGCCGGGCTTTATCCGGTCGAAGCAAGCGAGTATGACCAACTGCGTGAATCGCTGGAAAAGCTGAAGCTCAACGACGCATCGCTTCAGTATGAGCCGGAAGTGTCGCAGGCGTTGGGCTTTGGCTTCCGTTGCGGGTTCCTTGGATTGTTGCACATGGAAATCGTGCAGGAGCGCCTTGAGCGCGAATTCGACATGGATCTGATTACCACGGCGCCGACCGTGGTCTACGAGGTCGTGCTCAACAGTGGCGAAGTGATCAAGGTTGAGAACCCGTCAAAGCTGCCCGAAATCTCGAAGATCGAAGAAATCCGGGAGCCGATCATCACGGCAACGATCTTCGTACCGCAAGATTACCTTGGGCCCGTGATCACACTGTGCAACCAGAAGCGCGGTAACCAGGTTGATATGCACTACCACGGCCGTCAGGTGAAGCTGATTTACGACATGCCGATGGCTGAAGTGGTGATGGACTTT
This sequence comes from Pseudomonadota bacterium, assembly GCA_021803785.1. Lineage (GTDB taxonomy): Bacteria > Pseudomonadota > Gammaproteobacteria > Burkholderiales > Rhodocyclaceae > Niveibacterium. The sequence goes on from JAJZLD010000101.1 coordinate 9,506, forward strand.
TTCGACAAGCTGAAGTCCGTCTCGCGGGGCTACGCGTCGCTTGACTACGACTTCAAGGAGTACCGAACCGCTGATGTGGTAAAGCTCGATATCCTGGTCTCAAGCGAGAAGGTCGATGCGTTGTCGGTCATCGTGCATCGCGCGAATGCGCAGTACCGCGGGCGTGAGCTGGCCGCCAAGCTGCGCGAGTTGATTCCGCGTCAGATGTTTGATGTTGCGGTGCAGGCCGCAATCGGATCGCACATCATCGCTCGCGAGACGATCAAGGCGCTTCGCAAGAACGTGCTGGCCAAGTGCTACGGCGCGCTACTGC
>JAJZLD010000102.1 GCA_021803785.1 Pseudomonadota bacterium
GAATGCCGATGGCCGCCGAGCGCGGGCTCGCCTTGCAGCTTTCGGTCGCGCCGCAGGTGCCGCCGCTGGTGCTCGACGGCCTGCGCGTGCGGCAGGTGATGGCAAACCTGGTATCCAACGCGATCCGCTACACCGAACGCGGCGCCGTTCGCCTCAAGCTTGCCGCTGCTCCGCTCACGACGCGTCGCTGGCGCCTGATCATCGAGGTTGAGGATAGCGGCCCCGGCATTCCCGACAGCGAGCGTCAGCGGCTGTTCCAACCCTTCGAGCCGCTCGGCGGCCCCGGCTCGCCCGGCACCGGGCTCGGGCTCGCAATCTGCCGTGCGCTGACCGACGCGATGCACGGCCGGCTCGACTACACCGCCGGCGGGAAGGGCGGCAGCCTCTTGAGCTTCACCGTCGAGGCGGATTCGGCCTTGCTGGCATCGGCCGATGAACGCAGCTTCGTTGGTGTCTGCGTTCGCATGGCGGTTGCTGACCCGTTCTGGCGGCAGGAAAGCGAAGCCTGGTTGCGCAACTGGGGGGCGCATGTGGTGAGCCCCGAGGCGCGCGGTTTCACCCAGATCACGCTGTCCGACGGCGCACCTGCACTTGAGGGCCAACCCAGTGTGAGGCTCATGCGCGACGTCGGCGGCACGATTCGCAGCCTGCGCGGTGCCGTCATCGAATTGGCGGCCGAGCCGCTGCTGCCCTCGCGGCTGCAGCAGGCACTCAACCTTGCGCTGGACTCCGCACCGTTGCGCACGGCTGAGCCAGCCGCCGCGCCGCCCGCGAATCGCGTGGTACTGGTGGTCGACGACGAGCCATTGAACCTGCGCGTTGCGAAGGAGCTGCTGTCCTTACTTGGCTTCGATGTGCAGCTGGTCGGCGAATCGCAGGCGGGATTCGAGGCCTTCTGCACCGGCACCTACTGCGCGGTGCTGCTGGATTACCGCATGCCGGGTGAGGACGGCATCAGCCTCGCGGCCCGTATGCGCCAGCGCGAGCGCCTGCGCGGGCTGGCGCGCACGCCGATCGCGGCGGTCACCGCCGATGGCAGCGAGACCACCGCCAGCGCATGCGCCGCTGCCGGCATGGACAGCGTGATACTCAAGCCGCTGACGCTGGAGACGCTGCATGCGGCGCTGACCCAGCTGGGCTGCGCGCCGGCGATGCCGCCGCAGGGCCTGATGGCCGAGGAGGTGCACGACGAGGAGGCGGATCCCCTCGCCCATCTGGCGGCATTGCTGGGTTCGACCGAGCGGGCACATGGCATCGCGTTGGGCTTTGTGACGGCCTCGGCTGAAGATCTGGTGGCGCTGCGCGAAAAGCTCGACATCGAAGATCTCGAAGCCGTCCGATTCCTTGCTCACCGGATCAAGGGCGGCGCCCGCAATGCCGGTTTCGAGCGCGTCGGGACTGCGGCGGCGGAACTTGAGGGTGCTGCCAAGGCAGGCGATGCGGCCGCCACGCGCCGGCTGACGGTGCCGCTGGGCCGGGCGCTCGAACGCCTGCGCCTGCGCCTCGCCGAGATCGAACCGGGCGCCTGACCGTTAGGGCTTGTTATTGGCCGCGGCGGCGGGCGGGCGCAGCCGGATCGGGCTGGCGAGTTCGGGGTGGTAGCCGACCACGCCCTGATAGGCATCGCTGATACGCGCCATGTCGGCTGCGTCGTCGCCGCTGAGTGTCATGTAGCCGCGGATGCCGATCGTCCGGGTTGCAAAGTCGATGTAGACAAGGCCCAGTTGCATGTCGGCCGCGCGGGCGATGCGCAGGAAGCCGGACTTCCAGTAATCCTGGCGGCGCCGCGTGCCTTCCGGCGCCATTGCAAGGATCAGGGTGTCACGGCGGCGGATGTCGGCCGCCAGTGTTTCAATGAAGCCCCCGGTCGCGGCACGATTGACCGGAATCCCGCCCCAGCTGCGAAACAAACGGTTGAATGGGCCGACGAAGATGGTGTGTTTGCCGATCCAGCGCACTGGCCAGCCGCTGGCCCAACGTGCCAGCAGACCGAGCGGGAAGTCCCAGTTCGAGGTGTGCGGATACACGATCAGCAGCACTTTGGCTGCCGTGGGTGGCGGCAGGTCGATGCGCCAGCCGGCCAGGCGCAACAAGGTGTGGGCCCAGCGGCGTGGGCGGGGTGCGAGGCTGGGCGCGTGATCGGGCTGCGACAAGGCGTGGATTCCTCTGAACTGGGGGTGCGCGACTATCCCAGCTTGCGTGCGCCGCGTCCAGCGTGCACTGCAACCCGCAAGCGTGCACGCTCACCTTGGGTGGGCGGTTTCGATGGGGGCCACTCGCGGCAGGTCGACGGTCAGACGGGTGCCCTTGCCTAGGGCGGATTCGAGTTTGAGCGCCCCACCCAGCGGGGCTTCGATCAGATTGCGCACGATATAGAGCCCGAGCCCGGTGCCGCCGTGGCCAACGCGCGTGCTGAAGAAGGGCTCGAAGGCGCGCTGCATGATCTCAGGCGCCATGCCGTTGCCGTCGTCTGAGAACACGATCCGCACCCGCTCGGCATCCAGCGCCTCTGCGCTCAGCCACATGTGACCGTCGCTGCGATCGTCAAAGGCATGCAACAGCGCGTTGTTGATGAAGTTGGTGATGACCTGTTCGAGCGGGCCCGGGTAGCTGTCCAGCTCAATGTCGTCCGGCAGGTCGAGTTCGAGCTTTTGCGGCACATGGGCCAAACGCGGGCGCAAGGCTGCGACCACGCCCTCGATGGTGTTCTTCAGGTCAAAGCGGCGACGGCGCTCGCTGGTCTGGTCGGCCGCCACCTGCTTGAAGTTGGCCATCAGCTCCGCGGCGCGTCGTGCGTTGTGTTCGATCAGCCCGGCGACTTCGCCCGCATCCTTGGTGAAACCGGCGAGCGTGGATTTTCGCAAGCTGCCGTCTTCGAGCGAGCGGGCGAAGCTGCTGATCCGCTGGCGCAGGCTGCTGGCCAGGGTCAGCGTGTTGCCCAGCGGGGAGTTCAATTCGTGCGCCACGCCGGCGACCAGGCCGCCCAGCGCGGCGAGCTTTTCCGCCTGCACCAACTGCTGCATCGCGAGCCCCAACTCGGCATGCTTGGCGCGCAGTTCCTCGCTGCGGTGCGCGACGCGCATTTCGAGTTCCCGGTTCATGCGCTCCACGCGGGCCTGCAGCGCCCGCTGGGTGCTGACATCGACGACCGAGGACAGGAGTAACCGGCGACCGTCCAGCTCGAGCTGCACACTCGAGAGTTCGCAGACGCGCGGTTCGCCGTCACGTGGCTGGCCGTGCACCTCCATCTGCATGACGCGCCCTTCGCGCGCCAAAGTTTCGAGCATTACGTCGTGCTCTGCCGGGTCGAGCCAGAGCCCAAGCGCGAGCGTGGACTGGCCGATCGCCTCCTCGGCCTCGATGCCGAAAAGTGCGCGCCACGCGGAATTGACCTTGAGCAGCACGCCTCGATCGAGATCGGCAAGGCTCAGCGCCACCGGGCTGTGCTCGAACAGGGTTTCGAACAGCGCGCGGGCCGAAGTCGCCGCTGCGCGGGCGAGTTCGAGATCGCTGACATCGGTCGCGGTCACCCGCAGCACGGGCGTGCGTTCGGCAGTGACTTCAAGATGCCCGCGCACGAGCAGATGGCGGCCGCGCATGCTATCCACCGCGCAGCGCGCCTCGACCGCCACCCCACCGGTGCGCAGTGTGCGCCACTGTGCGATCAGCTCATGTCGGCAAGGGCGACTGATGCGGCCGAGCAGGCGACGGATCGGCTGATCCAGCTCGCCCGGTGGCAGGCCGAGCAGGGTGATCATCTGGCTTGAGCAATGGGCCAGGCGCTCGCCCGGCACCCAACGCAAGGAGCCGAGGGCCGCGATGCGTTGCGCTTCGTCGAGATCGGCATGTTCGCGATGGGCCTTGTCCTCGGCATTGCGGCGCGCGGTGATGTCCTGCACTACGCGGATCGTGCCGCAGAAGGCCTGGTTGCTGTCGTACAGGGCCACGCTGAGCACATGCAGCCACAGCGTTTGGCCGCGAATCGTCTCGCAGCGGATCTCCTCGCTGCGCGGCGCCACAGTGGCGGGGTCGGCATGGCCGAGCAAATGCTCACCCAACACGGCGGCGGCCATGGCGCCCTGGGCGTCGCGCGCATCGATGCGGCCGACGATGTCCTCGCGCCGTACGCCGAACAGCCGCTGGGCGGCGGCGTTCCACAGTTGTACCCGGCCTGCGGCGTCGAGCACGACCAGCGCAACTGGCAGCGCATCGATGATCGTTGCGAGGCGTTGCTCGCTCTCCTGCAGCGCCAGTTCGGCCTGCTTGCGCCGGGTTTCGTCACGCGCGTAGCCGAAATAACCGGTGAAGTTGCCGTGTTCGTCGTACTCCGGCCGGCCGCTGCTGACGTACCAGCGGAAGTCGCCATCCGGCTTGCGGACGCCGTATTCGAAGTCGTAGTAGGGCTGGTGGGCCTCCACCGTGGCGCGGTGCGTGGCCATATCCTGCGGGTCGCAGACCAGACCCGGGATGTCCCAGCGGCGGTGCCCCAGCAGATGCTCAACCGGCACCTTGTGGCGCGAGATCGTGCCGCCGAAGAAGCGCACGAAGCGCAGTTCTGCGTCCTGCTCCCACTGCCAGTCAGCGGTGAAGGCGGAAATGTCGCGCAGGCGGTTCAGCTCGCGGGCGCTGATCTGCTCTTCGCCAGTCGCCGCACGCAGGCTGCGGCGCGCCTGAAACAAGGCCAGCGTTACGGCACACAGCACCAGCGCGAGGCTTGCCACCAGCAGCCAGACTTGCATGCGGGCTCCGACGTGGGGAGGGATGAAAATGCATTCTACTGCCCGGTCTACGGCGGGCATCACTGCCGACTTGAGGAATCCGACCAACAGCGCACGGCTTGCCGACTGTGGGGCCGTCGGCCCAGAATCCGCCGCGAGGCGGCGCCCACCCGGCGCTACCACCCTTGACGCGAGCCGCCATGAGCCCCAGCGCGAACCCGAACCTACAACCCCTGACCGGCCTGCCGGCGGAATGGCCCGATCTGGCGCAACTGCGCCGGGTGGCCGACAGCATTGCCGACGCCGTGCTGCGCACCGTGCAATGGCAGAACGACATCCTCAGCGAAGAGTTTGGCGCGCCGGTGTGGCTGAAGATGGAGAACCTGCAGCGCACGGGGTCGTTCAAGATCCGCGGTGCGACCCACAAGATGCGCCGCCTGATCGCTGCGCGCCCTGATCTGCGCGGCGTAGTGGCGGTGTCTGCCGGCAATCATGCGCAGGGCGTCGCGCGCGCTGCCGCCAATGCCGGTGTCGCGGCGACGGTGGTGATGCCGGCCAACGCCCCGATCACCAAGATCCAGTCGTGTCGGCGCATGGGCGCGACGATCCTGCTGCACGGCGAGAATCTCGAGCAGGCGCGCGAGCTCGCTGATCGCGTGGCGGCCGAGCAGGATTTCGCCTTCATGCATCCCTACGACGACTGGGACGTGATTGCCGGCCAGGCCTCCTGCGGGCTGGAGATGCTCGAAGACTGCCCGGACATGACGGTGGCGGTGGTGCCGCTGGGCGGCGGCGGCCTGCTCTCGGGTATTGCGCTGGCACTCAAGCTGCAGCGGCCCGATATTCGAATCATCGGTGTGCAGACTGAAACGGTCGCCCCCTACCGCCACTTCCTGAAAGACGGCCTGTTCGAAACCTGCGCGCCGGGCGCCCATACGATTGCCGACGGCATCAAGGTGAAGGCGCCTGGGCGCTGCACCTCGGCGGTGATTGCAGGTTTCGTCGATGAGATCGTGACGGTGGACGACAACGCGATCGCCGAGGCGATTGTCGCAACACTGGAGCGAACCCGCACGATCGCTGAGGGCGCGGGCGCGGTAGGGCTCGCGGCGCTGATGCGCGGCAAGGTCAAGCTGCAGCCGCACGACCGCGCAGTGGTGGTGATCTCCGGCGGCAATGTCGACATGACGCTGGTCGGCCGTTCGATCGACTACGGGCTGGCCTCAAGCGGCCGCCTGATGAGCGTGGCAGTAACGATTCCGGACAGCCCTGGCCGGCTTTTGAGTCTGCTCAAGACGGTCGCCGTGCTCGGGATCAACGTGCGACATGTGGAGCACCGGCGCGGTGAGCTGCATGTGCCGGTGGGCAAAACGGAGGTCATTCTGCAGATGGAAACACGCGACTTTGCACACCAGGCCGAACTGATCGAAATCTTCGTCGCGGAAGGCTTGCATGTACGGAACCTGATGGCGGATTGACACGCTGCCGGGCGACCATCGTCCGTCTGCACGGGTGGCGGCATGACAAGAACGAAGCGGACTCTTTGCGTCTCGAAATGCGCTCGGTCGCCGGCCTGCTGGCGCCGGACGACTCGCCGTTTGCCGGCCCCGCCCAGCCTGATCGCACGGGACGGCACAACCGTCGCCTGATCGCCCTTGCTCAGCCCACGGTGGGCGATTCGCCCCGCACGCGGCGATTGGAGCCAGCGACCACGTCGTAGGCGAACAGTCGGCATTCGATGTCGCCGTTCATCAGTGGCGTGCGGCGGCTTGCCTTGAGGCCGATCTTTTTCGGCAGGGCCGGATCGCCGCTGAAAAAGAAGCATTGCCAGCCGGCAAACGCATGCTTCAGGTGGTCTCCGAGCTTCGGATACCAGGCGGCCAGTTCGCTCTCCTTACCTTCTGTTGCAGGCGCCGCGGTATCGCGCCGACCGGCCGCTGCGCGCGGCGCGGTCAGCCGAACACCGTAGGGCGGGTTACACAGCAGCACGCCGTGCGGCTCCGGAGCTTCGAGTTTCAGGATGTCGCTGGTGCGCAATTGCGCCAGATCGTCCAGCCCGGCTTCGCGCAGGTTGTAGCGCGCTGCGTCCACCGCACGCATGTCGATATCGGCGCCGTACAAGCGTATGTCGTCGGCCGCGCGTCGACGCTGCAGCGCCATCGTGCGTTGCCGTTTCCACGCCACCGGGTCGAAGCTATGCAGGCGTTCGAAACCAAAATCGCGCTCTGCGCCCGGCGGGATGTCCAGCGCCATCAGCCCGGCCTCGATCAGGAAGGTGCCGCTGCCGCACATCGGATCGAGCAAGGCCTCGTCGGGCTGCCAGCCGCTCAGTTTCAGGATGCCGGCGGCGAGGTTCTCCTTCAGCGGCGCCTCGTGCTTGGCGCGCTTGAAGCCGCGCCGCGAGAGCGGTTCGCCCGAGGTGTCGAGGTACAGCGTGCAGGTTTCGGCGGTGAGGAAGGCATAGACCCGGATGTCCGGCGCCTCAGTGTTGATCGAGGGGCGGCGGCCACGCACATCGCGGAAGCGATCGCAGATCGCGTCCTTCACGCGCAGCGTCGTGAAATTCAGGCTGCGCAGCGGCGAGCGGATCGCGGTGACATAGATGCGCAGCGTGCAGTCCACCGAGAAGTACTTTTCCCACGCCTGTTCGCGTGCGAGCGCGTAGATGTCGTCTTCGCTGCGGTAGCCGCGTTCGGCTACGCGCCACAGCACGCGGGTGGCGATGCGGCTCTCCAGGTTCGCCCGCCAGCACAGGGCCCAGTCACCGGCAAAGGCGACGCCGCCGTGCACCGGCTTCACGTACTGTGCGCCGAGCGCCGTCAGTTCTTCTGCGAGCAAGGGCTCGAGCCCGCGCGGGCAAGGGGAGAAGAAGTTCTCGCTCATCGGCGTGATCTCAGAAGGGTTTGACGATCACGAGGATCACGACGAAGAGCAGCGCGACCGCCGGCACTTCGTTGAAGACGCGGAACCACACATGGCTCTTGGTGTTGCGGCCAGCGGCAAAGTCGCGCAGCAAACGGCCGCAGTAGCCATCGTAGCCGGTCAGCAGCAGCACGATGAACAGCTTGGCATGCAACCAGCCTTGCGAGAGCCAGACCCTGGATGCTTCCAGCCCGCCGTAGAAGATCATCGAGAGGCCGAAAATCCAGGTGCCGATCATCAGCGGCAGCATGAAGCGTTTGAGCTTCTTCGCCATCAGCAACAGGCGATCACGTTCGGCATGGCTGTCGGCCGGTGCCATCGCCAGGTTCACATAGATGCGCGGCAGGTAGAACAGGCCGGCGAACCAGCTGACGACGAAGAAGACATGGATCGCCTTGAGCCACATGTACATCATTGCTTGTTTCCCTTGTGTTGATCGAACCAGGCCCGCGCGTGTGCGAGCCCGGCATCGACGGTCGGATAGCGAAGCTGCACACGGAGTTCCCGGTGCAGGCGGGTGTTGTCGAGGCGGCGCGATTCGGACATGAAGGACAGCATCATCGGGCTGAGCACGCGCTCGATCTCGCTGCGCGTGGCGCGTGGCGGACGCGGCAGGCCGAAGGTGTCGGCCATGCGGTCGTACCACTCGCCCATACGCAGGTCGGAATCGTCGCTCGCATTCCATGCGCGGCAATTGCCGCCACGCGTGAGCGCGGCGATTGCCAGTCGCGCGAGGTCGTCGGCATGAATGTGGTTGGTGAACACATCTTCGCTGGCCTGCAGAACTGGATCACCGCGCTCCAGCCGGGCGAGTGACAGTCGTTCGGCCGCGTAGATGCCGGGGGCACGCAGGATCGCGAGCCGGCAGCCGCTGCGCCGCGCAAACGCGCGCAGCGTGCGTTCCGCGGCAACGCGGCGTTTGGCGCGTGCGGTGCCTGCGCGCAAGGGGCGTGTTTCCGGCACCGAGGCGCCCGCACAATCGCCATACACGCCGGTGGTGCTGATATAGACGAGGCGTCTTGGTAGCCCGCGACGCGCCAGTGCGGCGACGAGGCGGCGGCTGCGCGGATCGCCCTCGCCGCGATCAGGCGGCGGCGCAAAGTGCAGCACGGCCGGCGCAATGCCGGCGAGGCGGCGCAGGCTGCGCGCATCGTCGAGATCGGCGTGCAGCGGCAGCGCCCCCAGGGCGCGCAGCGGCGCGGCCGCTTCAGCACGGCGAACCAGTGCGAAGACGCGCGCGTGCTTTGCCAGCAGCGGAATCGCACGTGCAGCGACGTCGCCGCTGCCGACGATCAGCACTCGGCGGCGAGCAAGTCTGCCGGCCGGGCGTCGGCCGGTCGTTGCGCGGGCGGGGCGGCGTTTCGGGTTGCGTTGGGCTAACATCCCCGGATTATCGCATTGCCTTCAAGCTCAATACTTCCATGTCTTACCAGGTCAAGCTTCAACCCACCGGTCTTGAATTTTCTGCCAACCCCGACACATCGGTCCTGCAGTCCGCGTTGGACGCCGGTCTGATGCTCCCCTACGGCTGCCGCGATGGCGCCTGCGGATCGTGCAAAGGCCGGGTTCTGGAGGGATCGGTGGATCACGGTAAATCGCCGGAGACGACCTTGCCGGTGGCCGAGCGCGAAACGGGCTTCGCCCTGTTCTGCTGCGCCAAGCCCACCTCCGACCTGGTGCTGGAGGTGCGCGATGTGCGCCGCATCACCGATATCCCGATCAAGAAGCTGCCTTGCCGGGTGCAGCGCATCGTGCGCGCCGCTGACGACGTGATCGTGCTGACGCTGAAGCTGCCGGCCAACGATACCTTCCGCTTCCTCGCCGGTCAGTACATCGACTTCCTGCTTGCCGGCGGCAAGCGCCGCAGCTTCTCGATCGCGAATGCGCCAGAGCGCGAGGGCGAGATGGAACTGCATATCCGCCTCGTCGAAGGCGGTAGCTTCACCACCCATGTGTTCAACACCATGAAGGAGCGCGACATCCTTCGCTTTGAGGGGCCGTTGGGGAGCTTCTACCTGCGTGAGAGCAGCAAGCCGATCGTGATGGTCGCCGGCGGTACCGGCTTCGCCCCCATGAAGAGCCTGATCGAACATATGATCGCGACCGGCAATCATCGCCCGGTTACGCTGTACTGGGGTGCTCGCGACCGCGCCGGGCAGATC
>JAJZLD010000103.1 GCA_021803785.1 Pseudomonadota bacterium
GCGATGCCGGCTTTTTGTTAAGCGCCGCCTCAGCTGGCGTAGAAGTAGCGAACCAGATGAAAGTAGATCGGTGCGGCGAAGGCCACCGGTGCCACGCGGTCCAGCATACCGCCGTGGCCGACGATCGAATGTCCCCAGTAACGAACACCGCGATCGCGCTTGATGGCCGTCATCACCAGGCTGCCGAGGAAGCCCATCCAAGTCGCGGCTAACGCGATGCCAAACGCCGCCCACACCCCGAAGGGCGTGATCCAGGCCAGCAGCGCCCCCAACAGCGCAGCGCCGAATCCACCCAATACCAAGCCTTCCCAAGTCCGGGTGAGCGATACGCCGGGCGCCACAGGCGTGCGCCCGACTCGGGCCGAGAAGAACTTCTGCAGCACGTCGCCGCTTTGCACCACCAGCACCAGGAAGGCGATCAGCAGTAGGTTGCGGCCGGCATAGCCGTTGATGCGAAGGCCCAGCAGTTGCGGCACGTTGGACAGGCAGTAGACGCAGATCATCAGCCCCCACTGGACGTTGGCCGCGCGATCCATGAAACGCTTGGCGTCGCCGCGCAGCGCCGAGATGATCGGCAGGAACAGAAAGGCGAAAACCGGCACCCAGAGCTCGGTGAAGGTCAGCCAGCCGTGCCACACGCCAAGGTAGTGCAGCGGCAGCACGAGGAAGAAGGCCGCCAGCAGCGTCCAGTGGTCACCCAGGCGCGTCGGAGACAACGTGATGAACTCGCGCAGCGTGCCGAAGGAGGCAAAGGCGAACAGCAGCGCCACCCCCTTTCGACCGGCAAGGAAGGCGACGCCGATCCACGCCACCATGACCCACCAGCCACGCACGCGCGCGACGTAGCTCTCGATCACGCCGACACGGCGGCCACGCACGCGGCGACGCAGATAACGCCCGAACAGCGTGGCGAGAATCAACACCAGAAACACGCCAGCGAACAGCAACGCCGTGGTCGTTCGGGGGCCGAGCGTCGGCCCGGTCCACGGCGGCACTGGCAGCCTGGAGAGGTCGATCGAGATCATTCGAGCGGCTCCTCACCCTTCGGCGCCCAGGATTGCAGCACGCTGCGTGCGCGGTGAAGGAAGTCGTCGCGATCCTCACCCTGCGCCAGCCCGATCGGCTCGCCAAAGCATACGGTGCAGATCAGCGGCACCGGCAGAATCTGACCCTTGGGGAGCACGCGGTTGAGGTTGGCCAGCCACACCGGCACCAGTTCCACATTCGGATGGCTCTCGGCCAAGTGAAATAAGCCGCCCTTAAAGGGCAGCAGCTCATCACCGAGGTTGCGCGTGCCTTCCGGGAAGATGATCAAGGAATCGCCCGCGTCCAGCGCGGCCCGCATCACCTCCAGCGGATCGCAGCCGCCGCTGCGCCCGCGGTCGACAAGAACGGCACGGAACACCTGATGGATCAGGAAGCGACGGATGGCCGACTTTTCCCAGTAATCGGCGCCCGCCACCGGGCGCGTACGACGGCGCAGCGACTTGGGCAAACTTGCCCAGATCAGCACAAAATCGACGTGACTGGAGTGGTTGGCGAAATAGATGCGCTGGACGGGCGCTGGCGCGCATCCGAGCCAGCGCGCCTGGACACCGGTCAGCATGCGGGCGAAACCGCAAATCACCCAGGCAACGAAGGAGGCTAAAGACATCAGCAGCGCGGCATTTCGGAAGGCGCGAATGGTGTACCGCGCCGATATTTAGCGCAAGCGGCCAGATCAAATACCGTTCTTGCCACGAAACGGCCCGAACGCGCCGCTTTCTGTCACGATCCAATCAAGTGGCATATCGTGCGGCTCGGGTCGGATGCTATCGACGCGCCCCAACTCGAACCCCACCCCGACGGAGATCGGCGCCGGGCTTCGCGCCGCCAGCGTGCGATCGAAGAATCCCCCGCCATAGCCGAGCCGGTAGCCCGCCGCATCGAAGGCGTTGAGCGGCACCAGCACCACATCCGGATCCACCGATTCGAACTGCGACGGCACCGGAATGCCGAACGCGTCGGCAGCCATTTCGGCGCCAGGCCGCCAGGCTGAGAACGCCAGCGGCGCATCGGCAGCCACCACGACCGGCAGCGCGGCCACGCGGGCCGCATCCGCTGCCAGCCAATCGGCAACAAACGCGATCAGATCAGGTTCGCCACGGTAGGGCCAGCAGAACCCCAGATTGCGCGGTGAGAGACGCCCCAGCAGCGGACGCAACTGCTCGCACAACAGCCCGCTCAGGCGCGCTCGTTCGGCCGCCGCAAGAGACTCGCGCGCGGCGATGACCGAGCGTCGCATTTCCTGCCGCAAAGCCTTGTCCGGCGAGGCTTCCGGCACGGTGAAGGGGGACGACAAAGTGCTATCCTTCAAAATGATCCGTAACCAATTCGGCATGTGGCAACTTGCTGGCAACGCCGCTGTCGCAGCAATGCGGTTACCGGGTCGGTGCCGTGCCGCCGCAACGAGCGCGGCCTTGAGGAGTTTAGGGAATGAAGCAGGTATTGTGCGTGACGCTCGCGATTGGTGTTCTGTTTTTGGGCGCCGGCGCCTACGCAGCCGGAGGCGATGAGCGCTTCCTCGCCGCACGCGACGCCGCACGCAATGGCGATCTCGCACGCATCAACCAGCTCGCCGCACAGCGCGGCGGCGAGCCACTCGATGCCTACATCGATTACTGGGCGCTGTCGATTCGCCTTGCGCGCAAGGACGACGTGGATGGCGACCTGGCCAGATTCATCGCGCGGGAGGAAGGCACCCTGCTGGCCGAACGTGCTCGCGGAGACTGGATCCGCGCCGCCGCGCGCGCGCAACGCTGGGATGTCGTCTTGCGCGAAGGCGCAATGCTGCGTCAGCCCGACCAGGAAATGAACTGCTGGGTGCTGCAGGCGCGTTTGAACACCGGCGACCCGCAGGCCCTCAAGGATGCCGAACCGCAATGGGAGAGCACGGCGGAGCCCGGTGAAGCCTGCACGCCGGTGATCACGGCGCTAAGTGCCGGCAAGTCCGAAGACGCCCATTGGCAACGCGCACGGCGACTCGTGGATGCGCGTCGCTACGGCGCTGCCCGCGCCACACTGGAGGCACTGCCGGGTAACGCCGTTTCCGGCACTGCGGTGGCCGAGGCGCTCGACAATCCGCTGCGCTGGCTTGTGAAGAATCCAACGCCAGTCGGTCGCACGCAGCGAGAAATCACTGTGCTGGCGCTCTCGCGCCTGGCGCAGACCGACTATCGCGGTGCCGCAGCGCGGGTGGAAGCGCTGGGCACAGCACTGTCGCCGAGCGACCGCGCGTGGCTCTCAGGCGTGCTGGGCTGGCAAGCCGCACGCGGCAACCAGCCGGAAGCGCTGGCGTGGTATCGCGCCGCGGGCAGCGCGCCGCTATCGGAAGAATCGCGCGCATGGCAGGTGCGAGCCGCCTTGCGGGCGCGAGCCTGGGGCGAGGTGCGTCGCGCGGTGGAAGCCATGCTGCCGGCGCAACGCAGCCAGCCAGAATGGATTTACTGGTACGGTCGCGCGCTGATCGAGACCAACCGAACGGCACAGGGTCGCGAAGAACTCCAACGAATCGCGGGCGCGCCGACCTTCTACGGCATGCTCGCCGGCGAGGAGCTGGGCCGTCCGTTTGTTGCGCCCAAAGGTGCCAAGCCGCCGAGCCGCGCCGAGATCGCCCGTGTTGAATCCGATGTATCGATACGGCGTGCCTTGGCCTTGTTCCGCCTGGAAGGGCGGCTGGACGGCGTGCGTGAATGGAACTGGGCCATGCGCGCCGCGGACGACCGCTTCCTGCTCGCAGCGGCCGAAATCGCACGCCGCGAGCAGCTCTACGACCGCGCGATCTACAGCGCCGAGCGCACCCAGGCCGAACACGACTTCGGCATGCGCTACCTCGTTCCGTACTATGACAAGGTGGAGCCCGCGAGCCGGCGCTGGGGGCTGGATGTGTACTGGGTCTATGGCCTGATGCGGCAGGAAAGCCGCTTCGTCACCGCGGCGCGTTCGTCGGTTGGCGCGCAGGGCCTGATGCAAGTGATGCCCGGCACCGCCAGCTACGTCGCGAAGAAGATCGGCATGCCCTACACCAAGGGCCAGGTGATCGACCTCGATACCAACGTGATGCTCGGCACTGCCTATCTCAAGATGGTGCTCGACCGCCTGGACGGCCATCCGGCGCTCGCCTCGGCCGCGTACAACGCCGGGCCTGGCCGCATACCGCGCTGGAAGGCGGCCGAACCGCTCGAAGGTGCGGTATTTGCCGAGACGATCCCGATCTCGGAGACCCGCGACTATGTAAAGAAGGTGCTCGCCAACACGGTCGCCTACGCGGCGGTGCTGACCGGAAAACCACAATCCCTCAAACAGCGCCTCGGCACGGTGCAGCCTAACGGCACCGCAGCCGCGGATGTTTCGGAACTCAACGAAATGCCGGCCGGCAACGGCGGCAACTGACCCGATCGGACCTCATGCAACCCAAACGTGTACTGATCATCGGCGGCACGGGTTTCCTCGGCCGCCATCTCGCCAATCGACTCGCAGCGCGCGGCATCGCGGTGCGGGTGCCAACGCGGCGTCTGGCCCCCTGTGGCCCGTTGCTGGTGCTGCCTTCATCGGAAGTGGTGTCGGCGGATGTGTTTGATGCAGAGACGCTGCAGCGCCTGATGCGCGATGTCGACGCGGTGGTGAATCTGGTCGGCGTGCTGCACTCGCCGTCGGGCAAGCCCTATGGCGCAGCCTTTGCGCAGGCGCATGTGGAATTGCCACGGCGCATCGTCGCCGCCGCGCGGCAAGCGGGCGTGCAACGCCTGATCCATGTCAGCGCACTGGGCGCTGCGCACGACGGCCCGTCCGAGTACCTGCGCTCCAAGGCCGACGGCGAGGCCGTGATCCGCGATTTGGGCGACGCGCTGCGCTGGACGATCTTCCGCCCCTCGGTCGTGTTCGGGCCGGAAGATCGCTTCCTGAACCTCTTTGCCGAGCTCGCGAGCAGCTTCCCGGTGATCCCACTCGGCTGCGCGGGCGCGCGCTTCCAGCCGGTGTACGTGGGCGATGTAAGCCGCGCGATTCTCGCAGCGATCGATCAGGATCTTGGCATCGGCGGTACCTACGAAATCGCCGGGCCGGATGTCTGGACGCTCGCCCAGCTTGTGGACTACGCGGCACGCCTTGGCGGTCATCGCCCGTTGATCGTGCCACTGCCGCGCAGCCTCGCGATGCTTCAGGCGACCGTACTGTCGTGGCTGCCAGGCGGGCTGATGAGCCCGGACAATGTTCGCTCGATGGATCGCGACAACGTGGCAAGCGGCGCCGCTCAGCCCTTTGGCCTGACGCCCACCGCACTCGACGCAGTAGCGCCGGCCTGGCTCGGCAACCGCACGCAATGCGGGCGCTATGCCCGCCTGCGCTCAAAGCCCCGTCGCGCGCCGTAAACCGGAATTCGCCCCATGAAACTGGTCATCGCCAACAAGAACTACTCGTCCTGGTCGCTGCGCGCCTGGCTGGCACTGCGTGCCGTCGACCAACCCTTTGAGGAAGTGCGCGTGCTGCTGGATCAGCCCGACACCCGAGAGCGCATACTCGAGCACTCACCCTCGGGCCGCGTGCCCTGCCTGATCGACGACACGCTTACGGTGTGGGATTCCTTGGCCATCATTGAAACCCTCGCCGAGCGTTTTCCGCAGCTGTGGCCGGCCACCGCCGCCGCACGCGCCCACGCCCGAGCCGTGTCCGCCGAGATGCATTCAGGCTTCCCGGCGCTGCGCAGACCAGATACCGATGAATATCCGCCGCCAGCTGCCAGGGCGTGGCCGCACACCAGCAGCAGAGGGCGACATCGCACGCGTGATTGCGATCTGGCTAGATTGCCGCAAGCGCTATGGCCGCTACGGCCCTTACCTGTTTGGCAGCTTCACCGCCGCCGACGCGATGTTCGCGCCGGTCTGCTTCCGCTTCCAGAGCTACGGCGTGGAGCCCAGCGGCGAAGCAGGCGCCTACCTCGCAACCATGCTGGCGCACCCTGCTATGCGCGAATGGCAGGCGGCCGCGCTGGCCGAGAGCGAGGTCGTGCCCGCCGACGAGTTGCCGGACTGATGCGCGCCTACGTGGTCGGTGGCGCAGTGCGCGACGCACTGCTCGGGCTGCCGGGGGCTGACCGCGACTGGGTGGTGGTTGGCGCCACGCCCGACGAGATGCTCGCGCAGGGTTTCCGACCGGTGGGCAAGGATTTTCCGGTGTTCCTGCATCCGAAGACGCAGGAAGAATATGCGCTCGCACGCACCGAGCGGAAGACCGCGCCCGGCTACCACGGCTTCGTCTTCCATGCCTCGCCCGATGTCTCGCTGGAAGATGATCTGAAGCGCCGCGACCTCACGATCAACGCGATGGCGCGCGATGAAGACGGCACGCTGATCGACCCCTGCGGCGGCCAGCGCGACCTTGCCGCCCGAGTGCTACGCCATGTCAGCCCCGCCTTCGCGGAAGACCCGGTGCGCATCTTGCGGATTGCACGCTTTGCGGCGCGCTTCCCGGATTTCACGGTGGCGGACGAGACCCTGGCGCTAATGCGCGAGATGGTGGAGGCCGGCGAAGTCGACCACCTCGTCGCTGAGCGCGTCTGGCAGGAGATCTCGCGCGGCCTCGTGGCGACCGCCCCCTCGCGCATGTTTGCGCTGCTACACGAGTGCGGCGCGCTCGCGCGTTTGGCTCCTGCCCTTAACCACGCCTGGGAGGCGGAACGGCGCCTGATCGGGCGGCGTCTCGACCATGCCGGCGAACTTGGCCTCGATGCCCGATTCGCGCTACTCGCCGCCGCGCTCGACAGCGTGGCTTCACTCGAAGCCCTGTGCATCGATTTACGCGTACCAACAGCTCCGCGCGAGCTGGCCGAATTGCTGTGGTGCGAACAGCAGGTGTTCGAAAAGGCCACAACGCTCGATGCGGCGACCTTGATTGCGCTGTTCGACCGCTGCGACGCCTGGCGGCGCCCGCGGCGCTTTGCCGACCTGCTCGCCTGCGCGGCCCATCTGGTGCCCAAAGTACCGTTGGGGCGCATCGCCGCTGCGCTGGAGCGTGCGCGTGCGGTTGATGCCGGTGCGCTGGCCAAGCAGTGCCAGGAGAAGAGCGAGATCCCCCGCCGCGTGCGCGAGGCGCGCATCGCGGCTGTCGCAAAGGATCTCGACTAGGGCATGTTGCAAGCGCTGCGCCGCGTTGTCCTGGCTGCCGCTTTAGCAAGCGCTAGCGCCACCGCTCAACTGCCCAGCTTCGAGCAGGTGCGTGCTGCCTACCACCCCTCCGACGCACTGTTGCTGGACCGCAATGGCAAACCGCTCGCCGACATCCGCTTCGACCTGACACGCCGGCGCTTCGACTGGGTGCCGCTGGCGCAGTTTTCACCCGCGCTGCGCGAAGCCCTGATCGCCGCCGAAGACCGTCGCTTCTACGAACACGACGGCGTCGACTGGCGCGCCTTCGTCGGCTCGCTGTGGCACAACCTGCTGCATGACAACAAACGCGGCGGATCGACGCTGACGATGCAACTCGCCGGTCTGCTCAACCCCGCCATTGCGATTCCCGCAGCGCCGGGAGCACGGCGAAGCGTCGGCCAAAAGTGGGACCAAGGACTCGCAGCCCAGGAACTGGAAGCGCATTGGAGCAAGGCTCAGATCCTGGAGGCGTATCTAAACCTCGCGCCATTCCGGGGCGATCTCGAAGGCGTGCACGCCGCCAGCGCCGTGCTGTTCGGCAAATCACCCGCGGCGCTGGATCGCCCGGAAGCCCTGCTGATCACCGCGCTGCTGCCGAGCCCGAACGGGCGCGCCGAACGCACCGCTCGCCGCGCCTGCGCCCGCGCAAAGAAGATGGGCGTCGGCAACCTGTGCCCTCGGCTGTACGAACTCGCGCCGCGGCTCGATACGCCACGCAACCGGCCGCGCTTCACGCTGGCGCCGCATCTAGCGCGCCGGGTGCTTCATGCCGGCGGCGAGCGCGTCACTACAACGCTGGACGCAGCGACCCAGCAAGCCGCCATCGATGGCCTGCGCGACGCACTGCAAGGCGCCACGCAACGCGTCAGCAGTGCTGCGGTACTCATCCTCGACGTGAATGACGCAAGCGTGCGCGCATGGGTCGGCGGCTTGGACCCGCACAGTCCCGACGCCGTCACCACGGTGCGCAGCGTACAGTCGGCACTCTGGCTCCCGTTCTGCGCCGCAAACCTGATCGAACGGCGCTTGGTTACTGGGGCCAGTCTGCTCCCGAACGGCGGCGAAAGGGATTCGCCCTGGCGCAGCATGCGCGTGGCGCTGCAGCAGCCCGAATCCGGCAGCCAGGCGGCGATGCTCGCGTTGGCGGAGCCCCCCGCCGAGCGCCTGCGACAGGCAGGCCTGGAACTGCCCAAGGACAGCGCGGCGTCTCCCGAACTGACGCTGTTGCAGGCCGCGCAAGCCTTCCGGCCCTTCGTCGCAGGCGGCAACTGGCTGGCGGCGCGCTGGCTGGCGGATAGCACGGCAGCGGCACGCCGGCTGTGGCGCAATGACACCGCCTACATCATCGCGGACTGGCTGGCCGATCCAACGCAGAAAGGGGCAGCCAGTGAGCTGCAGCGGCCGGACGGTGGCTGGCAAGCAGTGTGGCGGATGAGCGACCCCACGCGCGACACCGCGATTGCGATGCATGCCGGTGAGCGGTATCTGATCGCGGTGCAAGTCGCCGGCAACGGCAGTCGCGCCGAGCAGCCCGCCCGGCTGGCGGCACGAGCCATCGCGGCGATCCAGCACCACCTGGGCAATCCGCCGTCGCGCGCACCGCGAACACCATCCGGCCTCGTCCTCGGTCTTGTCGCTTTTGATCCGCCAGTGGAACCTGCGCGTCGGGAATGGTTCCTGCGCGGCACTGAAGTGTCGCTGTCGGTGGCGCCGGGCCGCGACAGCACACTCGCGCACAAGATCGTAACGCCCGAGGGCGCCAACAGCGGCGCGCTCTTGCGCCGCGGCGAAGCGCTCGTACTGGAGAGCTCGCCAGCCACGCCGGACGCGCGCTGGTGGGCCGACGGCGAACTGATCGGCGAGGGCGCAACGATCCTGTGGGCGCCGCCGGCCGGGCACTACCGCCTTGAGTTGCGCTCGCCCGAAGGGGTGGTGTGGGATCGCCGCGAGTTCACACTGAGCTACCCGGACGACGACGCAACGCGCGAGCACGCACCCAGCAGCGGCGCATCCCAATCGGCGCCGCGCTAGGCTTCGTGCGCAGGCTGCTCGGTGCGCACTGAACTTGCGCACCGAGCAGCTGTCATTCCCATCCCCTCGCTCCGCAGGCCACCATGTCCATCGCCCTCGTCTGGTTCCGTCGCGATCTGCGCGACAACGATCACGCAGCGCTCTACCACGCCCTCAAGGCGCATACACAGGTGTACTGCTGCTTCGTGTTCGATCGCGAGATTCTCGATGCCTTGCCGTGTCGCCAGGATCGCCGGGTCGAGTTCATCCACGCCAGCGTCGTCGAGCTCGATACCGCACTGCGCGCGCGCGGCGGCGGTTTGATCGTGCTTCACGGCACCGCGCGCGTGGCGTTGCCAGCGCTCGCGCTGCAACTCGGCGCGAGCGCTGTGTACGCCAACCACGATTACGAACCCGCGGCCCTCACGCGCGACGACGCGGTCCGCGGTGCGCTCGGCGCGGCCGGCGTGGCGTTCCACACCTTCAAGGATCAGGTGGTATTCGTCTT
>JAJZLD010000104.1 GCA_021803785.1 Pseudomonadota bacterium
TTGCCTACTCGACCTTGTCGCAGTTGGGATACATGACTGCTGCTCTCGGCGTGTCGGCGTATTCCGCCGCAGTGTTTCACCTGATGACGCATGCGTTCTTTAAGGCGCTGCTCTTCCTTGGTGCAGGCTCTGTGATCATTGGCATGCATCACGATCAAGACATCCGCAACATGGGGGGTCTTTGGAAGCGAATGCCGATCACTTGGGTTACTTCGTTAGTGGGTTCGTTGGCGCTGATTGGTTTTCCCTTCTTTTCGGGATTCTTCTCGAAAGATGCCATTATTGAGGCGGTGGCTCTCAGCCATATTCCGGGCGCGGGTTACGCATATTTCTGTGTGATTTCCGGCGTCTTCGTTACGGCGTTTTACTCGTTCCGGATGTATTTCCTCGTTTTTCATGGCAATGAGCGCTTCGGTAACTCTCGCGAATCGCACGGATCCGATGCTGCGCATCATGATGATGATCGCTGCCACCATGGTCCGCTTGAGCCACACGAGTCGCCTTGGGTCGTTTGGGTGCCGCTCGTTCTGCTCGCAATTCCGTCGTTGGTGATCGGTTTTGTGGCTATTGAACCGATGCTCTTCAAGGGCTGGTTTGGTTCTGCGATCATGGTTAACGAGGCGAATGATGTGCTCGGTCACATGGCTGAAGACTTCCACGGCGCCTCGGCGATGGCTCAGCACGGTTTCATGTCTTTGCCCTTCGTGCTAGCGATGTCTGGCGTTGCGATGGCGGCTCTGTTCTATCTCTTCAAGCCGGAGATTCCGGCATGGTTCGCAAAGACCTTTGCGCCTGTGTATCGCCTGCTCGAGAACAAGTATTACTTTGATCGCTTTAACGAGATAGTTTTCGCCGGCGGTGCTCGCATCCTCGGACGTGGGCTCTGGAAGGTCGGAGATCAGATGCTTATCGACGGCGTCATGGTCAATGGAACTGCGAACGCTGTTGGTGCCGTCGCGCGGCTGACCAGGCTGTTGCAGACGGGACATATTTACCAGTATGCGTTCGTAATCATTATCGGCGTCGTCGTGCTTTTGACTTTCTGGGGTAGCCGCGGCTGAAACCAGCGCGTCGGCTTGACAGAGCGATTTGAAAACACGCCTTAAGGCGTGAACAACGGATAACAAGAGATGACGGGTGTACCTTATCTAAGCCTTGCGATCTGGGTGCCTATCGTTGGTGGCCTGCTGGCGCTAACGGCCGGCTCAGACCGGAATGCGCCGGTCGCGAGACTTATTGCGCTGGTGACTGCGCTCGCAGGTTTCTTCGTAACCCTCCCGCTTTACGCCGGCTTTGACACAACGACTGCCTCGATGCAGTTTGTCGAGCGCGCTCCTTGGGTTACGCGTTTTTCGATTGAGTACTACCTCGGCGTGGATGGCATTTCGATGCCGTTCATACTGCTGAACAGCTTTATTACGATTATCGTAGTGATCGCTGGGTGGGAAGTGATCGATAGGAAGGTGGCTCAGTACAACTCCGGCTTTCTTATCATGTCCGGGTTGTTGAACGGGATCTTCTCGTCGTTGGACGGCATCCTGTTTTACGTGTTCTTTGAAGCGAGCCTGATTCCTCTCTATCTGATCATCGGTATTTGGGGTGGTCCGAACCGAGTATATGCGGCTATCAAGTTCTTTTTGTATACGCTTCTAGGCTCGTTGCTCATGCTGGTCGCCATTCTCTGGTTGTTCATGGAGGCGGGCGGTAGTTTCGATATTCTGGCTTGGCACAACCTGAAAATTGGCATGACGGCGCAGTCGTTGATCTTCTTCGCATTCCTCGCATCGTTTGCTGTGAAGGTGCCAATGTGGCCAGTGCATACTTGGTTACCAGACGCACACGTTGAGGCCCCTACTGGCGGTTCGGTGGTGCTGGCGGCCATCGCCTTGAAGCTTGGTGCATATGGCTTTCTGAGGTTTTCGCTACCTATCGTTCCGGACGCGGCGCACCAATACGCCCCGTTGATTCTGTCGCTTTCGCTGATTGCTGTCGTCTACATTGGCTTTGTTGCGCTGGTGCAGGCGGACATGAAGAAGCTGGTTGCCTACTCTTCGATTTCGCACATGGGGTTCGTAACACTTGGTTTCTTCATGTTCAACGCCGTCGCGATCGAGGGCGCGCTGGTTCAGATGATCTCGCACGGATTTGTATCCAGTGCAATGTTCCTCTGTATCGGCGTTCTCTACGACCGTGTTCATAGCCGGCAGATCGCGGATTACGGTGGTGTTGTGAATACGATGCCGAAATTCGCGGCGTTCTTCCTGCTCTTCGCAATGGCAAATGCAGGGCTTCCTGCGACATCGGGCTTTGTCGGCGAATTCATGGTGGTGCTCGGTGCGGTGAAATTCAATTTCTGGGTGGCGTTCATCGCTGCGACGACGTTGATACTCGGCGCTGCCTACACGCTCTGGATGTACAAGCGCGTTGTTTTCGGCGAGGTCGCAAACGAGCACGTCAAGGCCCTGGCCGATATCAATCGGCGCGAGTTCTTCTTCCTGGCCGTGCTGGCGGCCTGTGTATTGGTCATGGGTGTCTATCCGCAGCCAGTTACCGAAGTTATGCACGCCAGCGTGAATGGTCTGCTTCAGCACGTCGCTGTAAGCAAGCTTTAATGGATAACCAGAAAGCATCCAGGATCAGATGATGGATTTCGTGATGCCGGATTTCCGGCTTGCAGCGCCGGAACTCTTTGTCGCCGGAATGTCTTTGGTCATTCTGATGGTGACCTCCTTTGCGACAACGCGCGCCCGATCGGCTGCGTTCTGGCTGTGTGAGCTTGCGCTTTTGGGGGCGTTGCTTTTGACCCTCTTCTCGGGTGACGTGCAGCGCTCGCTGACCTTCAGCGGTATGTATATGTCGGATCTCTTCGGGAGTTTCCTGAAGATTCTCGTGTGCTTGTCAGTCGCCGTTGTGTTGCAGTACGGTCGTGCGTACATGGCGGACCGGAAGATCGACAGCCCTGAGTACTACATGATGGTGTTGTTTGCCGCTCTAGGCATGATGGTGCTGATCTCCGCGAGCCATTTCGTCAGCATGTACATGGGCTTAGAACTGATGTCGCTGTCGCTTTACGGCTTGGTCGCGATCGACCGCGACAATCCGCGCTCAACGGAAGCGGGCATGAAATACTTTGTCCTGGGCGCGTTGGCGAGTGGCCTGCTGCTGTATGGCATGTCAATGCT
Organism: Pseudomonadota bacterium; assembly: GCA_021803785.1. Lineage (GTDB taxonomy): Bacteria > Pseudomonadota > Gammaproteobacteria > Burkholderiales > Rhodocyclaceae > Niveibacterium. The sequence goes on from JAJZLD010000104.1 coordinate 3,183, forward strand.
GTACGGCGCGACTGGTACGCTTGAGATCCATGAAATCGCTCAGCGTATTTACGAGCGTTCGGCGAATGATCTGGTGGTCGTGTTCGGGTTGGTGTTCGTACTGGTCGGTATTGCGTTCAAGCTCGGCGTGGTGCCGTTCCATATGTGGGTTCCCGACGTGTATCACGGCGCACCGACTGCTGTGACGCTGCTGGTAGCGTCGGCGCCGAAGCTTGCGGCGTTTGCAATGGCATTTCGCGTTCTGGTTCTCGGTTTGTTTGATCTCGCTGAGCACTGGCAGAGCATGTTGATGCTGCTCGCCATGGCATCGATCATTCTGGGCAACCTTGCAGCCGTTGCTCAAACGAATATCAAGCGGATGCTGGCGTTCTCGGGCATCTCGCACATGGGTTTCATGCTGCTGGGATTGTTGTCTGGAGTTGTGAAGGGCGAAGGCGGCACTTACGCGGTTAACGCCTACAGCTCTGCCATGTTCTACGCCGTCGCGTACGTGATGATGACGCTGGCCGCGTTCGGTATGGTGATCTTGCTGTCGCGAGCGGGGTTCGACGCGGAGAACGTCGACGATTTCAAGGGCCTGAATCAGCGTAGTCCTTGGTTCGCGAGCATGATGTTGATCGTGATGTTCTCGATGGCCGGTATCCCATTCTTCGTCGGCTTCTTCGCGAAGCTGTCGGTCCTTCAAGCCGTTATCGCGGCAGGCAACATTTCCAACCAACCGCACTATTACTGGCTGGCGGTTGTTGCCGTGATGATGTCGGTGGTTGGCGCGTTCTACTACCTTCGCGTGGTGAAGGTTATGTACTTCGACGACGCGACGGATCAGTCGCCGATCGTAGCGACGCTTGGGATGCGCACCCTGTTGTCGGCCAACGCGCTGTCGATCGCGGTCGTTGGTCTGCTGCCGAACTGGCTGATGCAGATTTGCGCATTTACGCTGCTTCATTAATCGGGTTGTTTCCGAGATGACAGGCACCGTCGGCGCCCTTGTGCTCGTTGCCGCGAGCCTGCTTCTGGCGAACCTTCCATTCGTCTCCGACCGCGTATTTTGGCTCTTCCCTGTGCGCTCGAAGCCCTTTGCGATCTGTTTAGTAGAGGTCGCAGGGGGCTATTTGGTGGTTGGGGGACTCGCGTTGGCGCTAGAGAGCCATTCTCACGGTGCCGCCTTTTCACAAGGGTGGGAGTTCTACGTCGTCACAGTGGCGCTGTTTGCCGTCTTCGCATTTCCCGGTTTCGTCTATCGCTATCTCTGGCGTAAACACTGAGCCTGCCGTCTCTTAGCATGCCGACCCCCGATCCCTTTGTTGAATACACGATCTCCTCGGAGCAGGTCTTCGATGGGGGCTTGCTCAAGGTTTGGCGAGACAAGGTTGGGCGGCAAACTGAGTTGGGTGAATGGGATAGGGAATACATTCGTCATCCTGGCGCTACGGTGATCATCGCGGTGGCCGAGTCGGGAAAGCTGTTGATGGAGCGGCAGTTCCGCTATCCGATCGGACGAATCTGCTGGGAGATGCCTGCAGGGAAGATTGACCCGAATGAGTCGATTGAGGTTTGCGCCCGGCGAGAACTTCGCGAAGAGACGGGTTTCGAAGCGCGGGATTGGAAGCATCTTGGGACAGTTCATCCCTGCGTTGGCTACTCCGACGAACGGATCGAGATATTCCTTGCCAAAGGGCTAACACAGCAGGGTGCCGCGTTGGATCACGGCGAGTACGTCGAAGTGTTTGAAATCAGCCTGGAAGAGGCGGAAGCGGCTGTGCTCGACGGACGTATCACGGATGGAAAGACCATTGCCTGTCTGTTCTGGGCCGCAAAGGTATTGCGCTAGAGACCAATTGGGGTGGATTCGTCGAGGCGGTAGATCCTGACTCGCATCAGACTTCCAATTAAATAAAAGAAGGCCACCTGAAATCAGGTGGCCTTCTTGTTTGGGGGCCGGAGTTAGCCGCAGGTTCCGACCGCTCCGCACGCCGTGCAGAAATCGCAGCCATCCTTGCGAATGACCGACATGTTGCCGCACTCGGAGCACAGAGAGCCGTGCATCAGTTCGGGATCGCGTTCGTTGCGGGGCGCCTCGAGGATGCCCATCTCGCGCGTCGGATAGCCGTTTTCGTCGAGTACGCCAAGCATTGCGTAACGGTGAATCACGAGGCGTGCAACGTAGGCGACGGTCGACGGCCAGTTCTGCTGACGACGCGTACCCGGCACGAAGGCCATGAAATCGCCCAGCGGTTCCGGGTAGTTCAGAAGTTTGCGCAGCTTCATACCGATCCAGGCCGGATCCATGACGCGCATGTCGAGCGACAGGATCTGCGTCAAACCATCGAGGGCGCGCGGATAGTTGCCGGACAGCCACATCGAGTAAGGACGCGTTACGCCATCGGGCAGCATGATTTCCTTCAGGCCGAGCACAAACTCTTCGCCAGTCGCCGGGTTTGAGATGTCGACCGTCCAGGAAAGTGTGCCGTCGGTGCCCGTCTTCGGCTCTTGTAGGCTGAAGACGGCGTCCAGAACGGGTGTCGGTGCTTCAACTTCAAAGGCGCCAAGCTTCTCGCAACGGTAGCGGACGATTTGTGCGAAGGCCGCAACGACACCCGGCACGATCTTCTTCTCGCCATGGGGCGGAAAGGGGAGTTCGAAGGAGCGTTCGCCGACAGAGCGGGCAAGGGTGTCGAGTTTGAGCTTCAGCCATGCGCGATCGTTCGCGCGCATGTCCATCGACAAGGTCTTGGCGACCGCACCGAGACCTCGTGGCTGGTCCGCGCCATTCACCCAGACTTCAAACGGGAACGCGCCGCGTGGAACCGCATCGCCATTGGGTTCCATGTGGCCGACGAAGATGCCGAATTCGCCCTGAGGCGTCTCCAGCATGTAGGTCCAGGAACTGTTACCGTCCGGAAGCGAGGGGCGACCCGGCCAGCGCAAGCTTGCAAGAACTGGCGCTGGCAGGGATTTGATGGACAAACGACGGTTCGGGTCTACGATCACCACGTCCTGCGGCTGCTTCTTCTCGGTGTTGCTCGGCTCGACCGACAGCACAGAGCCCAGCACGCTGTTCGGACGATAGGTGGCAAGCCCCTTGAGGCCGGCCTTCCAGGCATCCATGTACAGATTTTCAAAGTCGGTGTAGGGGTAATCGGCCGGAACGTTTACCGTCTTCGAGATCGACGTATCGATGTAGGGCGCGACCGCCGCCACCATGTCTTTGTGTGCTTGTGCCGATATTTCGAGCGCCGTCACGAAATAGTCGGGGAGCTTCTCGACGTTGCCGCCCAGATGGCGGTACGCCCGCCACGCGTAATCTTCAACCGCATATTCCTTAAAGGTGCCGTCTGCCATCCGCTTTTTGCGGGTGTAGGTGTATGAGAACGGCGGTTCGATACCGTTGGAGGCGTTATCTGCAAATGCCAGCGAGATGGTGCCCGTCGGCGCGATCGACAGCAGGTGCGAGTTGCGGATGCCGTGCTTGCGGATCTTTTCTTTCACCTCGTTTGGCAGGCGCGACGCAAAGTTCCCGCCCGACAGATACATGTCGGCGTTGAACAGCGGGAACGCGCCGCGTTCCTTCGCGAGGTTGGCCGAGGCCATATAAGCGCGATCGCGCATGAACTCCGAGATCTTGGTGGCCATCGCACGCGCCGCTTCGGTGTCGTAGCGCAGCTTCAGCATGATCAGCGCGTCGCCGAGACCGGTGAAGCCGAGGCCAACGCGGCGCTTGTTCATGGCCTCCTGATGCTGGTTCTCGAGGGGCCAGTTGGTGACGTCGAGCACGTTGTCGAGCATGCGGATCGATATTTCTACCACCTCGCCAAAGGCGTCGTAATCAAACGATGCCTTCTTGCCGAAGGCATCGCGCACGAACTTGACCAGGTTGATCGAGCCCAGGCAGCAGCAGCCGTAGGGCGGCAGCGGTTGTTCGGCGCACGGATTCGTCGCTTCGATCGTCTCGCAGTAGTAAAGGTTGTTGTCGCGGTTCATGCGATCAAGGAATAGGATGCCGGGTTCCGCGTGATCGTAGGTTGAACGCATGATCTGATCCCACAGCTCGCGTGCGCGGATCTTGCGGTACACCCAGGAGCCGTCCTCGCGCTGGTAGCTGCCGGCATCCTTGAGCTCCTGGCAGGGCTCCGATTTGTGTGCGAGTTCCACTTCGCCGTCGATTTCGACCGCCCTCATGAACTCGTCTGTTACGCCAACCGAGATGTTGAAATTGGAGAGATCGCCTTCGTCCTTGGCGTGGATGAAGGCTTCAATGTCCGGGTGGTCGCAGCGCAGCACACCCATCTGTGCACCGCGCCGGGCACCCGCTGATTCAACGGTTTCGCAGGAGCGATCGAAGACGCGCATGTAACTGACCGGACCGCTGGCGCGGCTTTGCGTGCCGCGAACGAGCGCGCCGGCCGGGCGAATCGACGAGAAGTCGTAGCCCACACCACCGCCACGGCGCATCGTCTCGGCGGCCTCGGCGAGCGCGGTGTAGATGCCGGGACGGCCGTCGACGACCTCGGTCACCGAGTCACCCACCGGCTGCACAAAGCAGTTGATCAGCGTGGCTGCCAGGCTGGTGCCGGCGGCGGAGTTGATTCGGCCTGCCGGCACAAAGCCGGCCTCAAGGGCAGATAAAAACTTGGCCTCCCAGTGGGCGCGGCGATCTTCGGCCTCGTTGGCCGCCAGGGCACGCGCGACGCGCCGACGTACGTCCTCGACCGATTGCTCAGACCCTTTGGCGTACTTCTCGAGCAGCACTTCGCTGGAGATTTCCTGGGGTTGCAATGTATCGAGGGATACGGTGGCTTCGCGTTGACTCATAACGAACTCCGGAGGTGGAAGTGGCGGGGGTGCCAAAAAAGAAGGCGTGATTAGACCACAATATATTGTGTGTCGGAACTGTGGTGGATCAAGCGATGGTATGCGGCAGGTCTGCGCCGACCACAGGGCAGACCGCAATCGGCGCCACGTTGCGTGGCGCCGGTCATGCAGGGTCAGGCGGCCAGGACTGCCAGCATCATCTCCATTTGGGCCTCGACGCTGGGGAGCGTGGCCTCGACGTCTTCGCGACTGACACCCGCGAGTGCTTCGCTGCGGTGGTGAAGCGGGTATTCGTATTCGCTCGCCCCACCGGCTTGCGCCGCGACGGCGCTGATCAGGTTGAGCATGGCGGCCGACGGTGCGTTGTCGCCGGCAGATTCGGGCTGCAGTTGAGATCCGATCAAGACACCGAAGGTCACCGGCAACTGCCATTTTGCGGTAAGCGCTGCGCCGACCTCAGCGAAGTCACAGCCGATGATGCGACGTTCGACATCCGAGAGGGTGTCGCCTTCGCTTGGTGGGGTGTCCAGCACCAGCGCCATCAAGTCGGGCACTGCGACGTACATGACCAAGTGGCCGGCGTCTGCCAGCAGGCCGGCGACGAAGAGCCGCTCCGGGCTCATGCCGCGTACCGATCGTGCCACCTCTCGCGCTAACATGCCGCGGCGCACGCTGTCGCGCCAGAATCGCGCCATGTCCATGCGTTGCGGGCGAATGCCGGAAAACATCGCGGTGACCGACGTGGCCAGCACAAGGTCGTGCACCTGCTCTAAGCCGATCAAACTGACCGCCCGGGTGATCGATTCGATCTTGCGGGCATAGCCATAAAACGCACTGTTCGCCAGCCGAAGCAGGGCGGCAGTGAGCGACGGATCGGTCGCGATTACGTCTGCGACTTCGGCTATCGAGACATCCGGGTCGTCCAGCGCAGCGCGAACCTTCAGATACACATCAGGCAGGGTTGCGAGCCGATCGACATACGCTACCAGTTCCTGCGCAAGATGCATGGCTGCTCCTCTCAGTCTTGTTTTGGTGTGAGCCGCCGGATCAGGCGATCTAGCGGAAAACGGTCGCTGCCCTGCAACTCGGGCTGCAGGGTCAGATGTTCGATGCCAAATTCATTGCCTACGCGTTGGCGGACGGCGACAAGGACGCTCGGCCATACGGCGGAATCGTCGAGCACCAAGTGGGCAGATAGCGCGACGCGACTTGGTCCGTAGTGCCATACATGCAGATCGTGCACCGAGCGTACGCCATTCACCGCCGCGATGCATTGCCCGATGGCAGTCAACGACAGGCCCGACGGCACGCCGTCGAGCAGCACATGAAGCGTTTCGCGCAGGATGCTGAAGGTCGACGCCAAAATCAACACGCAGATGACTACCGACAGGATTGGATCGGCAGCCAACCAGCCGGTGAAATAGACGATCAACAAACCTGCAACGGCGGCGACGGAGCCGAGTAGATCACCCATCACATGGAGTAACGCTGCGCGCACGTTTAGCGACCTTTCACCGCGCATCAGCAGCCATGCCGCGAGCAGGTTGACCGCAAGCCCGACCATCGCGACGGTTGCGGCGGGTAGCGCCGTGATTGGTTGCGGGTGACGAAGGCGCTCGATAGCCTCCCAGCATATGCCTGCGACAATCAACAGCATCAGCACCGCATTGCCAAGCGCTGCCAGGGCTTCGATACGCC
>JAJZLD010000105.1 GCA_021803785.1 Pseudomonadota bacterium
CGGGAAGGTTGTTACGGGCGTCGTAGTCGCACTTCTGCAGCAGCTTTTGGATGATGTTCTCGACATCTTCGCCAACGTAACCCGCCTCGGTCAGCGTGGTCGCGTCGGCCATCACGAATGGCACGTTGAGCAGACGCGCCAAGGTCTGGGCGAGCAAAGTCTTACCGGAGCCGGTCGGCCCGATCAGCAGGATATTGCTCTTCGAGATTTCGACGTCATCGTTGCGCGACTGATGGCGCAGGCGCTTGTAGTGGTTGTAAACCGCGACAGAAAGAATCCGCTTGGCAGAATCCTGCCCGATCACATACTGGTCAAGAATCGCACCGATCTCTTTCGGAGTCGGCAAGTCTGCACGATCGGCCTTGGCCGTGGCATCAGCGCCGACTTCATCACGAATGATGTCGTTGCACAGCTCGATGCACTCGTCGCAGATGAACACCGACGGACCCGCAATCAGCTTGCGGACCTCGTGCTGGCTCTTACCGCAGAACGAGCAATACAGCAGCTTTTCACCGCCGGTCTTTTTTTCAGCCATGCTCGCGTCTCGCTAAATTACGTCTTCTATTACTCGCCGACCTGAACTCGGCTCGATAACACCTTGTCAACCAAGCCATAGGTGACCGCCTCCTCGGCCGACATGAAATTGTCGCGATCAGTGTCACGCTCGATCTGCTCAACCGTCTGTCCGGTGTTGCGAGCCAGAATGTCATTGAGCTTGGCACGCAGCGAGAGAATCTCGCGCGCGTGGATTTCGATATCGGACGCCTGCCCCTGGAAACCACCCAGAGGCTGATGAATCATGATTCGCGAATTGGGCAGCGAGATCCGCTTGCCTTTCGCGCCGGCGGCCAGCAGGAACGCGCCCATGCTCGCCGCCTGCCCAACGCACAGCGTACTGACATCAGGCTTGATGAACTGCATGGTGTCGAAAATCGCCATGCCGGCCGTAACCGACCCCCCGGGGGAGTTGATGTAGAAGTAGATATCCTTATCGGGATTGTCTGCCTCAAGGAACAGCAACTGGGCGACCACCAGATTGGCGGTCGCGTCATTGACCGGACCGACGAGGAAGACGATGCGCTCCTTCAGCAGGCGCGAGTAGATGTCGTAGGCACGCTCGCCACGACCGCTCTGCTCGACGACCATCGGCACCAGGCCAAGACCCTGGGGCTCCCAGTCTGACTGCCACGAAGCGCTGGTTCGGTTACGGTTCATATAGCCCTTCCGCTTAGCCGCTTAGCGACCGGTGTTGTTGCCCATCAATTCGTCGAAAGCAACCGGAGTGTCTGTTACTTGCGCCGTCTTGAGCACCCACTCGACCACGTTATCTTCGATCACGATAGCTTCCGCTTGCGCCAAGCGCTGCGGTTGCGAGTAGTACCACTTCACGACTTCGGCCGGATCCTCGAAGCTCGACGCGTAGTCGTCGACCATCGCGCGGATCTGTTCCGGCTTGGCGTGGAGTTCATTCTTCTTCACGACTTCAGCCAGCACAAGACCCAGCTTCACACGACGCACCGCTTGATCGGCAAACCAGGCCGGTTCAATCGGCATTTTTTTCACATCCATGCCGCGCTGAGCAAAATCCTGACGTGCGTTGTCGGCCAGTTGCGCGCTCTCGGCCTCGACCAGTGCCTTCGGCACATCGATCGGGTTTGCTTCGAGCAGCAGGTTCATCACCTGCTCCTTCACGCGTGCCTGAATACGACGACGAACTTCGCGCTCGAGATTGGCCTTCACTTCTTCACGCATCTTGGCAACATCGCCGTCAGCCACACCGAGGGTCTTGGCAAATTCGCCATCAACGTCTGGCAATTTCGGCGCTTCAACCTTCTTCACGGCAACTTCGAACTGAACGGTCTTGCCGGCAAGATCCTGCGCCTGATACTCGGCCGGGAAGGTCAGATCGAATGTCTTGCTGTCGCCAACCTTGAGGCCTTTCACCTGCGACTCGAAATCGGCGAGCATGTTCCCGGCGCCAATCACAAACGGGAAATCTTCGGCGGTGCCGCCCTGGAATGGCTCGCCATCCCTCTTGCCGACAAAGTCGACGGTCACGCGATCACCCTCTTCGGCGGCGCGATCGACAGCCTCGAAGGTCGTGCGCTGCTTGCGCAGGATCTCGATCGTGCGATCGACCTCTGCCTCACCGACGGTCAGGACCGGGCGCTCGATCGACTTGCCGCTGATGTCGGCAAGCTCGATTTCCGGATACACCTCGAAGGTTGCCGAGAACTCAAGCACTTCGGCCGCACTGCCAGGCTTCGCTTCGATGCGCGGATAGCCTGCAACACGCAGGTTCTGCTCGCGCACCTTCTCGCCGAACGCCTTTTCAACCGCGGCACCGATCGCCTCGGAGCGCGCCTGCGGACCATACGTCTGCGAGACGATCTTGAACGGCACCTTGCCCGGACGGAAACCAGGCATCTTGACGGTGCGGGAGATTTTCTTCAGGCGCGCTTCGACTTCGCGTTCGACGTCAGCAACAGTCACGGACATGTCGATGCGGCGCTCGAGGGCGCCAAGCGTCACTTCGTTGGTCTGCATTCAGTTGATTCCTTGGATGACGACAGAAGGGCGCCCCGCCACCTATCCGTGGCGTCGCCGGTACGGCGAGACACAGGAGGACAGAGAGCCCGCCAGTAAATTTCGGTGCTTCTCGAAACCTTTAATGCTACCACAGCACGCCGGCGCGACCCTCACCATGTCTGCAGAACCGACGCACTTAGCCAAGCCATTGTTTTCAATAGATAACTGCACGTCCCGCAGGCCCGACACCGACGCGTACCCGGACAAAGCACCGGCGACCTCGCCACACACCATCGCAAAAACCAGCTGGCAGACTATCGTTAAGGGAACCAGACCCAATGAACACCTGTCCTCGCACAGAGGCGGCTTACCATCACCTCAACGATTGCGGCAGCAAAGCCGTAATTTGATACGCGGCGCCAGTCCGACCCCATCGGACGGTATGAGGAGGAGGTTCGGTCATGAGCATCTTCGCAAGCTATCAGGCCCGATTCGACGCCACAAAGGAAGAGGAACTGTCGATCCAGGAGTACCTCGAACTCTGCCGATCCGATCCGCTCGCGTACGCTACCGCAGCCGAACGCATGCTGATGGCGATTGGTGAGCCAGAGATGCTCGATACGCGGCTCGACCCGCGGATGTCGCGGATCTTCTCCAACAAGGTCATCAAGATCTACCCGGCCTTCCGCGAGTTCTACGGCATGGAAGAGGCGATCGAAAATATTGTCTCCTACTTCCGGCACGCGGCGCAGGGCCTCGAAGAGAAGAAGCAGATCCTCTACCTGCTCGGACCGGTGGGAGGAGGAAAGTCATCGTTGGCCGAGCGGCTGAAGACTCTGATCGAGAAGATGCCCTTCTATGCCATCAAGGGGTCGCCGGTTCACGAATCGCCGTTGGGGCTCTTCGATCTCAAGGAGGATGGGCGGATCCTGCAGGACGACTACGGCATCCCTGCCCGCTATCTCAACACGATCATGTCGCCGTGGGCGGTCAAGCGCCTGCATGAATTCAACGGCGACATCACGAAGTTCCGCGTCGTGAAACTGCGTCCGTCCGCGCTGCACCAGACTGCGGTGGCCAAGACGGAGCCAGGCGACGAGAACAACCAGGACATTTCTTCGCTGGTTGGCAAGGTCGACATCCGCATGCTGGACCGCTATTCGCAGAGCGACCCGGATGCCTACTCGTATTCGGGCGGCCTGTGCCTTGCGAACCGTGGGTTGCTTGAATTCGTTGAAATGTTCAAGGCGCCGATCAAGGTGCTGCACCCGCTGCTGACTGCAACGCAAGAAGGCAACTACAAGGGCACGGAAGGATTCGGCGCGATTCCCTTCGACGGCATCATCCTCGCGCACTCAAACGAATCCGAGTGGATCCAGTTCCGCAACAACCGCAACAACGAAGCCTTTCTCGACCGCATCTACACGGTGAAGGTGCCCTACTGTCTGCGGGTGTCGGAAGAGATCCGGATCTACGAGAAGCTGTTGCTAAATAGCGCTCTGTCGGCCGCACCCTGTGCACCGGATACGCTGAAGATGCTCGCCCAGTTCGTTACGCTGTCGCGCCTGAAAGAGCCGGAGAACTCCAGCATCTATTCGAAGATGCGTGTGTATGACGGCGAAAACCTGAAGGATACCGACCCGAAGGCCAAGTCGTATCAGGAGTACCGCGACTATGCTGGCGTGGACGAGGGAATGGCCGGGCTCTCGACCCGCTTCGCGTTCAAAGTTCTGTCGCGGGTGTTCAACTTCGACCACCGCGAAGTTGCGGCGAATCCGGTACACCTGATGTATGTGCTGGAACAGCAGATCGAGCAGGAGCAGTTCCCGCCCGAGATCGAGCAGCGCTACAACGCCTTCATCAAGGAATTTCTAGCGCCCCGCTACGCCGAGTTCATCGGCAAGGAAATCCAGACCGCCTACCTCGAGAGTTACTCGGAGTATGGGCAGAACATCTTTGATCGCTATGTGATCTATGCGGACTTCTGGATCCAGGATCAGGAGTACCGCGATCCGAACACCGGGGAGATCTTCGATCGGTCTGCGCTCAACGATGAGTTGGAGAAGATCGAGAAGCCGGCAGGCATCAGCAATCCGAAGGACTTCCGCAACGAGGTGGTGAACTTCGTGCTGCGGGCGCGCGCCAAGAACAATGGCAAGAACCCGAGTTGGACGTCTTACGAGAAGCTGCGTGCCGTGATCGAGAAGAAGATGTTCTCGAACACAGAGGATTTGCTGCCAGTGATTTCCTTCACGCCCAAGGGCAGCCAGGAGGAGCAGAAGAAGCACCAGGACTTCGTCAATCGCATGATCGCCAAGGGTTACACCGAGAACCAGGTACGGCTACTGTGCGACTGGTACTTGCGCGTTCGCAAGTCTTCCTGATCGCCACCTATTTCTGAACGGTTGCGCCGGCCATCAGCCGGCGCGGGGATGCCCAAGATGGTCCGTATCATCGACAGGCGGTTCGACAGCAAAAACAAAAGCGCGGTCAATCGCCAGCGCTTCTTTCGGCGCTTCAAGCAGCAGATACGCAAGGCGGTCGCCGACGCGATCGATGGCCGCTCGATCCGCGACGTCGACAACGGCGAAAGCGTGTCGATCCCAACCAAGGACATCTCCGAGCCGCAGTTCGGCTTGGGGCGTGGGGGCGAATGGGAGACGGTCTTCTCGGGCAACGACCAGTTCGCCGCTGGTGACGAGGTGGACCGCCCCATCGGTGGAGCCGGCGGCTCCGGCAAAGGCAAGGCGAGCAACGAAGGAGAAGGCGAGGACGACTTCGTCTTCCAGCTCTCACGCGAAGAGTTCCTTGATGTCTTCTTCGACGATCTCGCGCTGCCGAATCTGGTGAAGACGCAGCTCGCGGCGATTCCTGAATACAAGCTCCAGCGGGCGGGTTTTACGTCCAGCGGTACGCCGGCCAATATCAACATCGTGCGTTCCTTGCGCGGTGCGTTGGGGCGCAGGTTAGCGCTTGGCTCGCCCTACTCCGCGCAACTCCGCGAAGCGCTCGACAAACTCGACACCCTTCGCAAGACGCGTCCAGACACCGACCCGGAGGTCGAGGCCTTACTGGAAGAAATCGCCACGCTGCGAGCGAAGATCGAGGGCATTCCCTTCATCGATAAAGTCGACCTTCGCTACAACAACCGCATCCGCGTGCCCAAACCTTCCACGCGCGCGGTGATGTTCTGCGTCATGGATGTTTCAGGCTCGATGGACGAGGAGAAGAAAGCGACGGCCAAGCGCTTCTTCATGCTCCTTTACCTATTCCTGACGCGGAATTACGAAAAGATCGAAGTGGTTTTCATTCGCCACCACACGGTGGCAAAGGAAGTCGACGAAGAGGACTTCTTCCACTCGCGCGAGTCTGGCGGCACCGTGGTGTCGAGCGCATTGGAGTTGATGAACGACATTATCCAGGAGCGCTACGCCACCAACCTGTGGAATATCTACGGCGCCCAGGCATCGGACGGGGACAACTGGGAAAACGACTCGCCGCGATGCCGCGAGTTGCTGGCGGACAACATCCTTCCCTTCGTGCAGCACTTCGCCTACATCGAGATCACGCCGGGCGAGCCGCAGAACCTTTGGCGGGAGTACGAAAAGCTGCAGGGCAGCCACAGCAACTTTGCGATGCAGCGCATCGAGTCACTAGCCAACATCTACCCGGTCTTTCGCGAACTCTTCAAGAAGAGCAGCGTATGAAAAAACGCCGCAACAAACCGCTACCCGCCCCGGCGGAATGGAGTTTCGAACTGATCGATGCGTACCACCGCGAGATCGCTCGCGTTGCCGAAATGCACGGTCTGGACACCTATCCCAACCAGATCGAGGTGATCACATCCGAACAGATGATGGACGCCTACGCCTCGGTCGGCATGCCGGTGAACTACCACCACTGGAGTTTCGGCAAGCATTTCCTGTCCACCGAGAAAGGCTACCGGCGCGGGCAGATGGGGCTCGCCTACGAGATCGTGATCAATTCGAACCCGTGCATCGCCTACCTCATGGAAGAAAACACCATGACGATGCAGGCGCTGGTGATCGCCCACGCCGCCTACGGCCACAACTCCTTCTTCAAGGGCAACTACCTGTTCCGCACCTGGACGAATGCCGATGCGATCATCGACTACCTGGTGTTCGCACGCAGCTACATCACGCAGTGCGAGGAGCGCTACGGTGAGGAAGAGGTCGAGCTGCTGCTGGACTCTTGTCACGCCCTGATGAACGTGGGTGTAGACCGCTATAAGCGGCCGCCAAAGCTCTCACTGGAAAAAGAGCAACTGCGTCAGCATGAACGCGAGGAGTACCTGCAGAGCCAGGTGAACGATCTGTGGCGCACCTTGCCCCCACACGACGTGAAGCCCAGCGAAGTGCAAGCCGTGCGCTTTCCGCCGGAGCCGGAAGAGAACGTGCTGTATTTCTTCGAAAAGCACGCTCCGCTGCTCGAACCCTGGCAACGGGAAGTCGTCCGGATCGTGCGCAAGATCGCGCAGTACTTCTTCCCGCAACGGCAAACACAAGTCATGAACGAGGGGTGGGCGACCTTCTGGCACTACACCCTGCTCAACACGCTTTACGACGAAGGGCTGCTGACCGACTCGTTCATGATGGAGTTCCTGCACTCGCATACCAACGTGGTGATGCAGCCGCCGTACAACTCGAAATGGTATTCGGGCATCAACCCTTACGCCCTGGGATTCGCGATGTGGAGCGACATCCGCCGGATCTGCGAGCACCCCACCGAGGAAGACTATCGCTGGTTCCCGGACATCGCCGGCGGCAACTGGCATGAGGTATTCGACTTCGCGATGCGTAGCTTCAAGGACGAGAGCTTCATCGCGCAGTTCCTGTCGCCGAAATTGATTCGCGATTTCAAGCTGTTCGCCGTGCTCGACGACGATCGCAACCAGAAGCTGCATGTCACGGCGATCCACGATGAGGCCGGCTATCGCGCGATCCGCGAGAAGTTATCGGACCAGTACAACATCGGCAGCCGTGAACCCAGCATCCAGGTTTGGAACGTCGATCTGCGTGGCGACCGATCACTAACGCTGCGCCACCACGCCTACCATCGTCGACCGATAGGTGAAGGGATGGACGAAGTGCTGCGACACGTCGCGCGGCTATGGGGATTCAACGTACGGCTTGAGACCCAGCACGAAGACGGCCGCGTCGAACCCCTGCGCGAGATGCGCTTCGAGCGGCGCCAGCCTCGCGCCGCGTGACCTAACCGCCGGGAGACTGGAAGGCGCCGGGCGACCAGCGTTGCGGCGCAACGGGCCGGGTTTGCAGTGGGTGGACGTACTCGGCAACCGGCGTGAGGTCGACGCCACCAGACGCCAGACCCGCCTTGGCGGTAGCGCCAAACAGCTTCGAATCGCTGCGCAGGTGGTAGTCGTCGCGTTGCGGGCGCACGAAGTCCGGCCAATCGCCCACGACGTTGCCCTGCCCGGCGCCCGCCGGAAGATCCAGCGACGCCCCCTGCCCGACCAGAAGGTTATTCACTGCCACGATCGCAACACCGGCGCGCACATCGAGCATTCTGGCGCCTTGTGGCCGATCGTTCACGATCGTGTTGTGCGACAGGTAGAGCGCGTTCTTGGGCCACTTGAGCCCCTCGGCACCAAAACTGATGATCTTGCTGTTCTCGGTGGTGCTGGATTGCTCGATCTGGTTGCCCACCACCAGCGCCGTACCGCCGGACGGGAACTCCAGCTCATAACTCGCGCGGCCACCGATTTCGTCGGTCAGACGGTTGTAGAGAATGCGGTTATCGCGCGCGCGCGACTTGAGCAGATGACCGACCTTGGCGTGGTGGAAGTAGCTGCCGGTGACTTGCAGGCTGCCAATGGTACCAACGTACAGGTTGTGGCTCTGACCTTCGCCCGAGCCGTTGTAGCCAAACTCGCTGCGCTCGATCTCCAGCGACAGGCGCTCGTCGTTGGCAGTGAGGATGCCGTTCTCGTTTTCAAGAAAGCGGCAACCGACCACGGTCAGTTTGCCCGCTTCGTGGCGAATCCCTGCACCGTTGCGATCGCGCACCTTGGCGCCGCGGAACTCGAGGTTCTCGATCCGGATGCGGTCGCCACGCACGACGAAGATCGCCTTGTTCTCCGCCGCGGCCCCCATCGCGATCAACTTCGGCATCGCGCCAACACCACGAATCGTCAGATCCTGCTGGGTCCAGACCGCGACATCCGCCTTGTAATCGCCCGAGGCAATCTCGACGACATCGCCGTCACGCGCAACGCGGGCTGCCTCGGCGATGGTGTGGATACGCTCGGCGGGGCCGACACGCAGGGTGTCCGCCCAGGCACTGCAGGTCACCGCGCAGGCGGCAAATACGAAGAGGCGGGAAACGTTCGATGGGCGCATCAGGCTAGCATGCCCCATGCGCCCGCTGCCGTGAAGTGGAAAAGTCCTCAGAAGCGGTCGGCATAGCGTTCGGTTTCCCAGGCATGCACCGCACGTGAATACTCGACCCACTCCATTCGCTTGAAGCGGCAGAACTCTGCGGTGAACGCCGACCCCAAGGCTTCGCCGAGCGAGGTGTCAGACTCCAGCGCCGCCACCGCCTCACCCAGGTTCTGCGGCAGTTGGGCAATGCCACGCACACGCAGCTCCGCCAGCATCAGCTCATACAGATCATCGGCAACCGGCGCACCCGGAGACAGGCTGCGTTCGACACCATCGAGCCCGGCGGCGATCACGCCCGCAAGCGCAAGATAGGGGTTTGCCGAGGCATCGGGCAAACGCCACTCCAGCCGCGAATGTGCGACCCGAACCAGCGTGGTGCGGTTGTTGTCGCCATAGCCGATATGCGCCGGTGCCCAGGTCGTGCCAGACAATGACTCGCCGACCACCAGGCGCTTGTAGGAATTCACTGTGGGCGCGCACAGCGCAGCCAGCGCCGGTGCGTGATGCAGCAGGCCGGCAAGGTAGTGTTCTGATTAGTGTGCAAAAGCCCGGAGCGGCTTGTAGAGAGGGGTGGTCATGGTAAGAGGTTGATTGTGGATATCGACCTTGACCTTTGAAGAGGACAAACCATGACCACGAGCAAGAGTAATACGGTGTCGTTGTCGGCGAAAGAGTGGGTGTTGGGCGACCGTGACTTGATGAAGTCGCTGATGAAGGAAGCGCT
>JAJZLD010000106.1:0-9111 GCA_021803785.1 Pseudomonadota bacterium
GCTTGAGCGCCGGCAGCATTACGCCATATCGGGAGACGGTCGACTATGTCAAACGTATCTACGGCATGTTCCGCCGCGCCAACCACCCGTACGACGCCCAGTTGGTTGCCCCGTCTCCGATTGCCATGCGTTAGCGGGCACGTGACCATGCAGCGAGGCCTCGGTCGGGCGCTGATATGCTTGTTGATGCTTGCCATGGCGCCAGCACGCGCGGATCTGGTCGACACGGTGCAGCGCATCAAGCCTTCGATTGTCGCGATCGGCACCTATCAGCGCGGTCGATCACCGCAGTTCCGTCTGATGGGCACCGGCTTTGTCGTGGGCGACGGGACGCGGATCGCGACCAATTCACATGTGGTGCCGTCGACGCTCGATGCGGAGCATTTCGAAGAGCTGATTGCGATCAGCTTCGGCGAGGGTGGTGTGCAGCGCACCCACAAGGTCACCAAGATTGGCAGCGACCCGGCGCACGATCTCGCCCTGCTCAAGCTGCCGGGCGTAATGCTGCCGGCGCTCAAGCTTGACGACGGTATGCATGCGCGCGAGGGCCAGCCGATTGCGTTGACCGGCTTCCCTATCATCGGTGTGCTGGGCCTGAATCCCGCCACGCACCGCGGCATCGTGGCCGCAATTACGCCTATCGTGTTGCCGACCGAGCACGGCTCGCAGCTCAACCCACAGGCGATCCGGCGTATTAGGGAGGGTGCTTTCCCGGTGCTTCAGCTCGATGCCACCGCCTACCCGGGTAACAGTGGCAGCCCGGTGTACGATCAGGACAGCGGATTGGTGCTCGCGATTGCCAACATGGTGTTCGTCAAAGGCAGCAAGGAAAGTGCGCTCACCCAGCCATCCGGCATCACCTATGCGATTCCGGCGATGCATTTGAGGGCGCTACTCGACAGCACCCCCTGAGTCGGTCCGCCAACCAGCTCTTGCCGACTGCGCGGAGCCTCAATCGAGCAGCGTACGGGCGCCTTCGAAGCGTTGCGCGAAGTAGGCGGTATCCAGGCGTTCGATGCGTACGGCACCGCTGGTTGACGGAGCGTGGACAAATCGGCCCTCGCCGATGTAGATGCCCATATGCGAGAACGGGCGCTTCATCGTGTTGAAGAACACCAGATCGCCGGGGCGGATCTGATTGCGCTCGATCGGGCGCGCCCGTGCGGCGATTTGCGCCGCGTTGTGCGGCAGTTTTACGCCAGCAACTTGCTCCATCACGTAGCTGACCATGCCGCTGCAGTCCAGCCCGGCTTCAGGGTTGCGGCCACCGAAGCGATAGCCGGTATCCACTAATCCAAGCGCGAATAGTACAACGTCATTTGCGAGCGATGCGTCGGGCAGGCGGATGAACGCTGGATTGTTCTGGTCAGGCTGCGGTGTGCGGGAGGGGGTACTGGAGCACGCGGCCAACATCAGCGCAGCGAGGAGCGGGGCGGGGCGCCAGGCGCGCACGTCAGGACTCCAGCCAGAACGTGACCGGGCCATGGTTGGTCAGGCTGACGGCCATCTCTGCCCCGAATTGCCCGGTGGCGACCCGGCTGTGGCGGGCCCGCGCAACGCCGACTGCATGGTCGAACAGGCTGCGGGCGCGAACGGGTTCCGCAGCGGAGGTAAAGCTCGCCCGCGTGCCTTTGCGGGTATCGGCGGCCAACGTGAACTGAGGCACCAGCAACAATCCGCCCGCCGTATCCGTGAGCGATCGGTTCATGCGGCCAGCCTCGTCGCTGAACACCCGGTAACCGAGGATGCGTTCGATCAAGCGTGCGGCACTCTTCTCGTCGTCTTCCGGTCGCACGCCCACCAGCGCGAGCAGCCCTGCGCCGATTTCGCCGACGGTTTCACCGTTCACCACCACGGATGCGTGCAACACGCGTTGAATCAGGGCAATCACTGCAGTTCGATGGTTCCGGTGGCAGTCACGTTGAGTTGGGTTTCACCGGCCTCCATTGCTGGGGCAACACTGTCTGAGGCCACGCTCATCACCGCCGCCCTGGCTGCGGGCATCGGCATCGGGCGGAAGCTCTGGTTCGTGTTGATCGCGACATGCCGGATGCGGTACTTGCGACCCAGCGTGTTGGCGGCGAGTTCAGCGCGCGCCTTGAAGGCCGCCAGCGCGTCCACGATCGCCTCGTCCTCAGCCTTGCGGCGCGTTTCGACGGACGGCGCGAAGCTGATCTGCCCCAGCGCGAAATCGCCCTGCAGCTTGCCGAGCAACTCGGACAGCGCGGCCGAGTCGCGGCTCTCCAGCAGCAATTCGGAGCGCATGCGCCAGCTCTCGATTTTCTGTGAGTTGCGCACATAGTTCGGCCAGGTGCTGCTGTTGCCGGAGCGCACCTTTACGGCCGTCGCGCTCTTGGCGGTAGCAAGGCCGCGGTTGATCGTCTGATTCACGCGATTTGTGAGCGCATTGAGGTTGGTGTCCGAGGCTTCGATATAAACGACCGCGCGTTGCAGGTCGTTTGTCGCGGCGCGGCTGCTCTCAACGCTCAGGTCGATCGTCGGTACGCTGGGGGCAGCGGGGGAGGCTGTCTGGCCCCATGCGGGGGTGGCGACACAGGCGGCGACGATCAGCAGGCTTTGCAGGGGTTTCATCCGTTAATCTCCCAGAATGGCTGATCCCAGTCTAGCAGGGCGGACAGCGCCTGCCTGTGAGCGGATGTGTCACCCGATGCGGCGCAGCCCCGCGGCGTAGCGGGCTGCGTTGCGCACATAGCCGGCTGCGCTGCGTTCCAGGTTGGCGACTTCCTCGTCGCTCAGCTCGCGGATGATGCGGCCCGGCGTGCCCACGACCAGCGAGCGGTCTGGGATCACCTTGCCTTCCGGGATCAAGGTGTTGGCGCCGATCAGGCAATGCTTGCCGATCACTGCGCGGTTGAGCACGACGGCGTTGATGCCGATCAGCGATCCCTCGCCGATCGAGCAGCCGTGCAGCATGACCATGTGGCCGACGGTGACGTTGGCGCCTATCGTCAGCGGCACGCCATCGTCGGTGTGCAGGATCGAGCCGTCCTGGATGTTGCTATTGTCGCCGACGGTGATCGGGTCATTGTCGCCGCGCAGGGTGGCGCCGAACCACACGTTGACGTTGCGGCCCAGTGTGACCGAGCCGATCACGGTGGCGTTCTCGGCGACCCAACTGCCTTCGCCCAGCTTTGGTGTGCGTTCGTCCAGTGCGTAGAGGCTCATTCGTATGCTATCCAATTGATTTGTCTGCACTTGTTGCAGAACGAGGGGCGCAATCTTAGGCGCTCGCGGGAGGCGGTGGCAAGCGACGGCTGTGGCCGCCTCGCGTCCGGCGGAAACTTGGCGAGCTCTTGGCCTTGCTGTCGCCGCGCCCCCTTGCGGCCATGGCGGCGGCGCGGCACAGTTCTGGGCTATCGCATTCTGGAGCGTTCCATGCACTTTCGCGTCGGCCCGATCGTCCTGATCCTGGTGGGCAGCCTGTTTCTGCTGAACAACCTCGGCATCTTCCATCTGAGGGATCTCTTTCACCAGATGGGCACCTGGTGGCCGGTGATCCTGATCGTGATCGGTGCTGCTGGCCTGATCGGCGGCAAACGTTGAATATGAGCTGCGCTTGATCTGATCGCGATGACGCCACCCCGCTTTCGGCTAGAGTGCGCAGCCATACCCACCCCACGCCTGTTCCCGGAGCCCCCATGCCTGTTGTCGAAGTAAAGCACCCGCTCGTCAAACACAAGATCGGCCTGATGCGGGAAGGCGATATCAGCACCAAGAAGTTCCGCGAACTCACTGCTGAACTCGCCCGCCTGCTCGCCTATGAGGCAGCGAAAGATTTTGAGTTGGAGCGCATCACGATCGAAGGCTGGGCCGGCCCAGTCGAGATCGACCAAATCAAGGGTAAGAAGCTCACTGTTGTGCCAATCCTGCGGGCCGGCATCGGCATGCTCGACGGTGTGCTGGATATGGTGCCGAGCGCCAAGGTCTCGGTCGTCGGCATTGCTCGCAACGAAGACACCCTGATGCCGGAGCCTTACTTCGAGCGCTTCGTCGGTAATCTGGCCGAGCGCAGTGCCTGGATCATCGACCCGATGCTGGCGACCGGCGGCTCGCTGATCGCGACGATCGAGATGCTCAAACGCAACGGTTGCCGCCACATCACCGCGCTGACCCTGGTTTCGGCGCCCGAGGGTATCCGCGCACTGGAAGCGGCGCATCCGGACGTTGTGGTATACACCGCCGCGATCGATAGCCACCTCAACGAGCACGGCTACATCATCCCCGGCCTCGGGGATGCCGGAGACAAGATCTTCGGCACCAAGGTCTGACTCATCGATCGGCCGCCACCCGCGGCCGTAGTTTCATCCACCCTCCGTTACCCGGAAAGGCCCCTGCATGTCCGCTACCCCCGAGCCCGTATGGCGCACCGCGCTATCCGGCGCGCAGATCCTGTTTGTCGCCTTCGGCGCCACCGTGCTGGTACCGCTGCTCACTGGCCTGAATCCCAGCCTCGCCTTGCTTGGCGCAGGCATCGGCACACTGATCTTCCAGCTCTGCACCAAGCGTCAGGTGCCGATCTACCTCGGATCGAGCTTCGCCTTCATCGCGCCGGTGATCTACTCGGTGCAGACCTGGGGCATGCCGGCCACGCTGGGCGCGCTCGCTTCAGCCAGCTTCTTCTACTACGTGGCAGCTGGCCTCGTGAAATGGCGCGGCGTGGATTTCATTCACAAGCTGCTGCCGCCTGTGGTCATCGGTCCGGTCGTGATGGTGATCGGCCTTGGGCTCGCCCAGGTGGCGGTGAACATGTCGACTGGCAAGGCGGGTGAGACACAAGTGGTCCCGTACGGCACCGCGTTGGGCGTTGCCGCGGTGTCGCTGATTGCCACCATGCTGACAGCGATCCGCGCAAAGGGCTTGCTCAAGCTGGTGCCGATTCTCGTTGGCGTAGCGGTTGGCTACGTGCTGTCGCTGTTCCTGGGCATCGTGAACTTCCAGCAGGTGATTGACGCACCGTGGCTGGCACTACCCCAGTTTGGTCACCCGGAATTCAACATCGCCGCGATCCTGTTCATGATCCCGGTCGCGATCGCGCCGATCGTGGAACACGTGGGCGGCATCCTCGCGATCGGCTCCGTGGTGGGCAAGGACTACACCGACTCGCCCGGCTTGCACCGCACACTGCTCGGCGATGGCCTCGCGGTGAACGTCGCCGGCCTGTTCGGTGGCCCGCCGGTTACGACGTACGGCGAAGTCACCGGCGCCGTCATGCTGACGAAGAACTACAATCCGGCCGTGATGACCTGGGCCGCCGGTTTCGCGATCCTGATGGCCTTCGTCGGCAAATTCGGCGCGCTGCTGCAGACGATTCCGATGCCGGTGATGGGTGGCATCATGATGCTGCTGTTCGGCTCGATTGCTGGTATCGGCCTTAAGACGATCATGGACGGCAAGGTCGAACTGATGAACCCGCGCAACCTGTGCATCGTGTCGGTTACCTTGGTTACCGGCATCGGCGGGCTCGGCGTTCATGTCGGCAGCTTCAGTCTGCAGGGCATCAGCCTGTGTGGCGTGCTGGCGGTGTTGCTGAACCTGGTATTGCCGAAGGTTCAGTCGGATCACTGACCCACCTCGGCCGCGCAAACGAGACGGGGCGCCGGTGTTGATTCACCCTGCGCCCCGTTTTCATTTCAGCGAAGTCAGGTCAGATCTTCACGACTTCGTCGAGCGTGATGTCGACCATCAGGTCGTCCGAGATGCGCTCCAGGTCAGCTTTCAGCGCACGTGCGTCGAGATCCTCCCTGGCCTGCAGTTCGGCTTGCGCGTGGAACATGATTTCGGCCGACATCGGCGCGCTGGCGGTGAAGGTATTCAGCGCCTCGACGTTCACCGCATGGCGTGCCAGCACTTGCGAGACTTCACGCACGATGCCGATACGGTCGTGCCCGATCAGCGCCAGCGTCAGCCGACGGCCCTTGTGCGATTCCGCGCCGGCGTTGGCTTCTTCCACCGTTACCTTCAACGCGCCGAGGCCAGCCAGCGCGCGGCGCAGCCCGTCGACCTCCTCGCTCGCCACACTGACCTCGACGATGCCTGCGAACTTACCCGCCAGATGCGCCATCGAGGATTCCAGCCAGTTGCCGCGGTGTTCGCTGATCGCGGCAGCGAGCTGCTCGACGAGGCCGGGGCGGTCGTCGCCGATCACGGTGAGAACGAGGAAAGTGGTGCTCATGCGCGAACTCCTGTTTAGGTTTGCGTGGATTTTAAGGCGCGCCGCAGTGTCGTGAGCAGAATGCCGCCGAGTATCAGTGCCATCCCGGCAAAGTGGTACGCGTGCGGCGCCTCTCCGAGGAACAGGGCGGAGAGCAGCGGCGTGAACACCGGCATCAGGTGAATGAACAGCCCTGATACTGGCCCGCCGACCTGCGCCACCGCGCGGTTCCAGAACACATAGCCGAGAAAGGCCGGGAACACCCCGGTGTAGAGAATGCCGGCGAAAGCGGCCGCGCTAGGGTGAATCAGGCGCCCCTGCGCCAGCTCCCAGCCATAAAGCGGGGCGAGCATCAGCACGCCGAGCGCGGTCAGGATCGACAGCATCGCCATCGGATGCAGGCCCGCCGGCCGGTATTGCAGCAGCAGCGTGTAGCCGGCCCAGACGAACACCGACACCATGATCCACAAGTCGCCCGGGTTCAGCGACAGCGCCGCGAGTTTGGCGAAATCACCATGCGCTACGATCACGGTGACGCCGCACAGGGAGATCAGCGCGCCAAAGCCTTCCCGCAGCGATAGACGCTTGCCGAAGAAGGCCCACGAAAGGCCGATGATCACGATCGGGATGAAGGAGTTCAGCAGCACGCCATTGGTGGCCGTGGTCTGCTGCAGACCGATGTAGGTGATGGTGTTGTAACCGCTGATGCCCAGCAAGGACAGCAACAGCAGCATGCCAAGGTGGCTACGCAGTGCAGCGCCGATCTGGTGACGGTGCGGCCATGCGAAGGGCAGGGTGCAGGCAAAGGCGAGCGTCCAGCGCCAGAAGGCCAGCGCCACCGGTGGTACATCGCCACGCAGGCCACGCCCGACGACCCAGTTGCCGGACCAGAACAGCACGGTCAATAACAGCAGCAGGTATGGCTTGTCCAAGCGAAGTCGAGTCATGATGGGCGGTGCCGACGAACGGGTCGCCACTATGTCACCGCCCGGGGGCGCGCGCCAGCCTGGTCTGCTAGAGTGCCGCCATGCGGCTGCCCTGGCGGTCCGGCGTCTTTCAAGGAGGATGGAATGCAAGTTCGTGGATTTCTGTACCGTTTGGTGATGAGTATGGGCGTGGCGCTTTGGGCGTCGGTGATCTTTGCGGCGGCGCCGGTCGTCATCGATGTGCGCACGCCGGAAGAGTTTGCTGCGGGGCACGTGAATGGCGCGATGAACGTGCCCTACGATCAGATCGGCGGGCGCATTGCCGCGCTGGTGCCGGGCAAGGACACTCCGGTCGTGCTCTACTGCAAGAGCGGGCGCCGTGCTGGCATCGCGCAACAAACACTGCGCGACATGGGGTATTCGAAGGTCGAGAACTACGGCGGCTTCGAGGATGCACGCAAACGCCTCGCGGGCGGCTGCACCGCCGGTACGAACTGCTGATAGCGCACCGCTCCGCGGCCTAAGGCGGTCAGCAAGGCCGTCTCACCAGCACCATCGACGCACTGGCCTGCGTCACACCCGCCGCGGTGGCTGCACCGTTCGGTGAGCGCACCGTCGCAATTTCACCGTCGGCGTGGTAGCGAGCGGTGATCACGCCAGCGCCCAGTAGTTCGATGCGTATCGGTTTCTCGGTGTCGTCGTACGCGAATCGCAACGCGCGTTTTGCCTGTGCTGCGTCGATCGCGGCCAACACGTGGATGACGCGGGCCGGGTGTCGTACGTAAGGCGCACGGCTTGCCCGTCAGATGCCTCGGCAATCTCCTGCAGCCCTTGCGGGTCGTAGTGGTATTGGATGAACAGCGGCGCCAGTGCGCAGCAGAATCAGTTTGCCGCTGCGAGGGTGGCGAATTTGTTCCTGGTCAGCCGTGCAGACGACCGGGCCATCGCAAGCGCTCAACGCGAGCGCGATGCAAATCTGCAGATTTCGGATGTGTTCTTGCACGTTGCGTTCGTTATGTTGTGCACAAGGACTTGGACGTGCGAAGGTGTGAGTCTGTCAGACGGCGGGGCCGACCAGCGGTTGCGCGGGCTCCCTTGAATTGGCGATGACGCGGTCGCGCCCGAGTTGTTTGGCGCGGGGTAGAGCAGCCTGTCCGCGTTGTTGATCAGCGCATCGAGCGAGGCTTCACCGCGACGCTGGGCAACGCCGAAACTGGCTGGCAGTGAGATCTCGGTATTGCCCACGCGCAGCCGAATCAGCGCGATCTTTTGGCGCAAGCGCTCGTCCAGTGGTGCCGCCTGCGTCTCGTTGGTCTCGGCAAGCACGTGAAGTTTCGGCGCCCAAGGTGGCGCAGCCCCCCGGCAGCGCTGATGCAATGCGGGCTCCACCCGCACACATGTAAGGGTAACAGCCGGGCTGGGGCCGCGTGTTGGCGCTGATCTGTCGTGTTGTGGCAGGGCCCTACCGACTCACGAGGCGGCGGGCGGAAAAAGCGCGCTGAGCAGGCTCGCGATGCCACCGATCTGTCGTGCCGGGACACTCAGAGAAAATCCGACGTTCCCGTCAAACGCGATCCGCACGGTGCTGTCTCCGCGGCGCTGAGGCGGCGGCAGATGCAATGCCAATGGGTGTTGCCGCAGCACATAGGTGGCGATCTTGCCGTGCGGCGATTTGCCCTTGTGCTGCTTTTCCTTGCCGGCCGGTGGATCGGTGATCACACCGAGGTAGCAGTCCGTCACCGCCAGCACACCCGCCGGCGCCGCCGGCTTCATGAAAAAAAGCCGCGCGAGGGGCGAAACCTCGCTGGTCCAACTGCGCACATCGCGCAGCTGGACGCCGCTTGGCGTCTGCTCCTGCAGTGCCGTGCGGAACTTGAAGCTCAGCACCGCAAGCTCCGCCTCGATGTTGCCGCCGCGCGTCGGGTTCGTTGCGGCGGGCCGGGCACCCGCGAGCATGATGAACACCGCTGCGCGGAACAGTTCGATCGACACCGAGTAAAAGTTCTTCACATC
>JAJZLD010000106.1:9121-9502 GCA_021803785.1 Pseudomonadota bacterium
CGACGCCGCCCACAGACTCGATTCGCAACTGCCCGCCGAGCAGGATCATCGTCAGCTCGATCACCGCTGCGGCGGCGAACGGTGCAGTGCTCGTCACGGTGCCAGTGGCCGTCTTGGCGACCAGGATCCAGCGCGTGCTCGTCAAGGCAAAAACATTCTCCGGAGTGCTCTGCCCTGCGGTGGAAAATGCCGGCGAGTGGATGATCAATTGCAGCGCATCGGCCTCCGCGCCAAGCGCGGTCTTCAGGGCTGCGGCAAGCGCTTCGGGCAGCTCGTCCGGCGACCCGATGCTTTCGGAAAAGGGCAGGGCACGGCCCACGTTGGCGGCCTGGCGGCCAAAGGCGGAAACACGGGCGACATCAGTCATGCTCGACATCTGGC
>JAJZLD010000107.1 GCA_021803785.1 Pseudomonadota bacterium
AGGCTTGGTGGGATCGCGGGCCGTCGACGGCGACATGTGCGGGTCCCTGCTAGACTTGCCAGCCCAGCAGAGTGCATTCACAAGAGGCGGAGAGATGAACATCATCGATGACATCCGCGCACGGCAAGGCGAGCTGTCGCGCATTCGACGCGATATCCACGCTTATCCGGAACTGGCTTTCAACGAGCACCGGACCGGTGATGTGATCGCGAGACACCTGGAAGCGCTTGGGATCGAGACACATCGCGGCATAGGTCGCACCGGCGTAGTTGGCGTCATCCGTGCAGGGAGCAGCCCGCGGGCGATTGGTTTGCGCGCCGACATGGATGCGCTCCCGATCACCGAACGCAACACCTTCGAGCATTGCTCAAGGCACGCCGGCCGCATGCACGCCTGTGGCCATGATGGTCACACCACGATGCTGCTCGGCGCCGCCGAATACCTGGCGAAGCACCGCAACTTCGACGGCACGGTGGTGCTGATCTTCCAACCGGCCGAAGAAGGCGAAGGCGGCGCGCCGGCGATGCTGGCGGACGGCCTGCTTGAACGCTTTCCGTTCGAGATGGTGTTCGGCATGCACAACTGGCCAGGGTTGCCAGTCGGCAGCTTTGGCGTCTTTCCTGGCCCGGTGATGGCAAGTTCAGATCAATGGGAAATCCATCTGCACGGCCGCGGCGCACACGCCGCCATGCCTCAGCAGGGCTTGGACCCGATTGTTGCGGGCGCGGCGCTGGTGCAATCACTGCAATCGCTGATCACGCGAACGCGCGATCCGCTCGAACCTGCGGTGCTATCCGTTACCCAGTTTCATGCGGGCGAGGCCTATAACGCGATCCCGGATCGCGCCTACCTGATGGGCACCGTGCGCGCCCTGTCGCACCATGAACGCGACCGCCTGGAACATGCCATCGGTGTCGTGACCGACGGTATCGCGGCGGCCCACGGCGTTCGCGCCGAATACACCTACCGGCGCGGCTACCCACCGACGATCAACGATGCTGTGGCCGCGGCCGTGTGCGCACAAGCCGCTGCAAAGGTGGCCGGTGCGACTGGCGTACTGGCCAATCTGCGCCCGAGCATGGGTGCGGAAGATTTCGCCTACTTCGCCCAAGCGCGGCCGGGTTGTTACGTATGGATCGGCAACGGCCCCGGTGAAGGTGGCTGCACCTTGCACAACCCGAATTACGACTTCAACGATGAAGCCCTGCCGATCGGTGCGAGTTACTGGGTGAGGCTGGTCGAAACCGCCTTGGCGCCCGCATGAGCCCCGACCAGATCCTCCTGTTCATTGGCGCCGCGTTGCTGCTCGCTGTCGCGCCAGGCCCCGACAACCTGGGGGTGCTGGCGCTTGGGGTATCGCGCGGGCGCAGCGAGGCACTCGGCTTTGCGCTGGGCTGTGCAGTCGGCTGCTTCAATCACACGCTGCTGGCCGTGCTTGGCGTGTCCGCGCTGATCGCTGCCTCACCGCTGGCATTTCGCGTGCTCCAGCTTGCCGGTGCGGCCTACCTTGTCTGGATCGGCGTTCAGGCCTTGCGCTCTCGCGGCGCCCAGCTCGCCAATCTCGACACGCCATCGGCTGCGGCTGGCTTCCTGCCGTATTTCCGCCGCGGCTTGATCGCCAATGCGATCAACCCCAAAGTAGCTTTGTTCTTCCTCTCATTCCTGCCCCAGTTCATCCGCGCGGACGGCTGGCCGGCCCCGTTGCAGCTGGCGGTACTCGGTGCGCTCTTCGCAGTGGTCGCCGCCATGGTCTTCGGCGGCATCGCGCTGGCTGCGGCGCCGCTTGGCGGCTGGCTACGTCGTCGCGAACGCCTTACGCGCTGGCTCGACCGTGCTACCGGCGGGCTCTTTGTCGGCTTGGGGATCCTTACCGCCGTGGGGATTCGCTGATTGCCTGTCGCGGCAGTCTGAGGCATTCTCGCGCCCTCGTTTTCGGGATTTGCTTTCATGCACATTCACACCACGATTGCCAGCCTGCGCAAAGCGCTCATCAATGCCGACCGCGTCGCTTTTGCCCCAACCATGGGGAATCTGCACGAAGGCCACATCAGCCTGATGCAACAAGCACGGCACTACGCTGGCGTGGTTGTATCCAGCATCTTCGTCAATCGACTGCAGTTCGGTCCAAACGAAGACTTCGACAAGTACCCGCGCACCTTCGAAGCGGACTGTGCCAAGCTGCGCGACGCCGGTGTCGATCACCTGTTCGCACCCGACGAACGCGAGTTGTACCCGCAACCACAGCAGTATTTCGTGCTGCCGGCCCGAGCGCAGGACGCCATTCTTGAAGGCGCTTGTCGCCCTGGGCACTTTCAGGGTGTCGCGACTGTCGTCTGCAAACTATTCAATATCGTGCAGCCGGACGTTGCGTTGTTTGGCAAGAAGGACTACCAGCAGCTCATAGTGATCCGCAACATGGTGCGCGAACTTGCCATGCCAATCGAGATCATTGGCTGCGACACCGTGCGGGCAGCGGACGGGCTGGCGTTGTCATCCCGCAACGGCTACCTGAGCGCCGAGGAGCGCGCCGAGGCGCCGCGCCTGCATCGCGAGCTCGCAGCCATCGCCGAATCCGTGCGCGCTGGCCGCCATGACTTTGCCGCCCTAGAGGCCGCCGCAGTCGAGCACCTTAATGAAGCAGGCTGGCGCCCCGACTACGTTGCGATTCGTCGGCAAGCGGATCTGCAAGCTGCCGAGGTCGGCGTTCCACTCGTCGTGCTCGCCGCGGCCCGGCTCGGCAACACCCGTTTGATCGACAACCTGGAAATCTGACCGGCATCGATGCTGCACCGGCAAGGCCGGCGTTCGCCAGAAGCTATCCGGAGACGTGGGAGATACGCGAGCGCGACGATTCCGTTTCGAAGGGCCTCTCGTCGTCATGTTGCGCGATCTCGTTGATTGCACGCTCTGGATTCTCGGCGCCGCGTTGCAGCGCAACACCCACGGCGAGCACGTCGATCACCACTAACTGCAGGATCCGCGCAATCATCGAAATGAAGGCTTGACCGTCTTCCACATGATCGAGCCCGATACTGACTGTCGCCTTGCGCGCCAGCGGGCTGTTGCTCGCGGTGATCGCAATCACCTCGGCACCTGCTGCCATCGCTGCATCGACCGATCGGAGCAAATCCGACGGGCGGCCAGAGGTCGAAATCACAACAACAACATCGCCCGGCCCGAGCAACTCGGCAGACTGGATCTGCATGTGAGTATCGGAATACGCCACACAGGGCACGCGGAACCGGAAGAACTTAAACTGCGCATCGAGCGCCACAATCGCCGCATTCCCGATCGCATAGAACTCGATCCGGCGGGCGCGGCGCAAGAGTGTTGTCGCATCTTCAATCGCAGCGACATTGATGGTGTCGCGCAAGCGCAAAATCGCTGATGCGGTGTTCTCCATCACCTTGGCGCTGATGTCGGGCGTAGAATCGCCATGCCTCACCTGACTATGGCGAACCGGAACAGTGCCAGTGAGACCTGATGCGAGCTTGAGCTTGAAATCGGAAAGCCCCTGAAATCCCAGTGAGCGGCAGAAGCGGATCACGGTTGGCTGACTGACCTCAGCCTGCCGGGCGATCTCGATGATTGGATCGTTCAACACCGTCCGGGGGCGAGCGAGCACCAATTGGGAGACGCGCTGCTCGGCCTTCGACAAGGTCGGAGCCGCCGAACGAATCTTCTCCAACAACGAACTATCGCCTGTTGCGCGGCCACGCAGGTGATCAGCCAAGATCGCCGAAACGCCGTGGAACGCCGGATACGGCGCAGTGATCACGTAGGTCGGCACCCGCGACAGGTAATCAGAGAAACGCCCCTTTGCTTCGAAGCGCGCGCGGAACGGTGAGTGCAGAAAGCGAGGCCCGAGGCGCGGGACGATGCCACCACCGATGTAAATACCCCCCAGCGCACCCAAGGTCACCGCCAAGTTGGATGCGACCGTGCCGAGCATGCTGCAGAAGCAGTCGAGCGTTTCAACGCACACGGGGTCACTGCCGGCCAGCGCAGCCTCAACGATATCCTTGGCCTTGCGCGGCAATGGCGGTACGCCGCCTCGCTCGGACAAGGCGCGATAGGTTAATTCGATGCCGGGCCCGGAAATCAGGCGCTCGCCAGACACATGGGGGTATTCACGCCAGCAATAGCGCAGCACATCCATCTCGCGCTCATCGTTGGGCGCAAAACTTGTGTGGCCGCCCTCACTGCCCAGCGTGACCCAACGATCATCAGTCGGGATTAGTGCTGACACGCCAAGGCCGGTACCCGGCCCAAGCAAGCCGATGACTGAATTCGGCTGCGGATCACCACCGCCAACCTGCATGCGCTGATCGGTATTCAGATGCCGCAGCGCCATCGCAAGCGCGGTGAAGTCATTTACGACCAACAAGGTCGTCAGATCGAGCCGCTGCCGCACCTCATCGATAGAGAAAGTCCAGTCGCGATTGGTCATTCGGACCAAATCGCCGCCAATCGGATTGGCAATAGCAATGCCCGCGTGACTCACACGAAGCACACCAACCTTGCGCAGGTAGGCCTGGGTCACATCGACCAAGCCGGCGTAGTCGTCGCACCTCAATACTTCAATTGACGAAAAAACGCCGGGCGCCATCTCCAGCGCGAACCGTGCATTCGTCGCACCGACGTCCGCGAGCAAGCGCGGGCCATCAAGGTACGGTTTGGGGTGCGAGAGTATGGGCACAAATCCTGCGACCGAAGCCGGTGTCACACCACGCTGCGCCCCCCTAGCCATCATGCGACCTCGCAACCCATCGTAGCCTCAAGCAGCTCGTACCAATGCTGACGATCAAGGCTGTGGTTGGCGGCGGCGATAGCCAAACGAACCCGCTCAATCTTACCAGTACCGATAACCGGCACCACACCGGAGGGATGGCGCATCAGCCACGCAAGCGCAACCTGCTCCGGCGTCAACCCCGTTTCCAGCCCAATCCGCTGTAGAACCTCGCCCACGGCAAGCACACGCTCATCGCCTTGCGAGAAAAGCCGTCCCGCCGCCAGCGGTGACCATGCCATAGGAACAATCCGCATCTTCTGGCATTGATCGAGCGTGCCATCCGTCAATGCGTCGGTACGCAGCAGCGAGAATTCAATCTGGTTTGCCTCCAAGGGGAACGGCAACCGCGATTGCAGCAGCTCGACTTGATGAGGATGATAATTCGACACACCAAAGGCTCTGACCTTGCCCGATTGCCTCAGCGCGCAGAACGCCTCGGCAACCTCGTCCGCATCCAGTAACGGGTCGGGGCGATGCAGAAGAAGGAGATCGATACGATCAGTCGAAAGCGATCTGAGCGTGTTCTCAACCTGCGCGGCAATGTAGCCACGCGAACTGTCGTAATGCTTGACCCGCACATTCGGCCAGTGGGCCGACTTCAGACGGATTCCGCACTTGGTAACTAGTTGCAGGCGATCTCGCAGACCAGGAGAACGCCGGAGCGCATCGCCAAGCGCTGCTTCGCACTGGTAATCGCAGTAGATATCCGCTGTGTCGACTGTCGTTACCCCAACCTCGGCCGCACCCTCGACAAAAGCCGCGATTTCCGCCGCTGTCATCGACCATTCCTGGAGGCGCCAGGTTCCAAGCACAACCGGAGAGATCTTCCCGACATGGCGAGACGCAATCATGGCGTCGCCTCCAACAGCACCGCGCCATCGCTCAACACTTTCATCTTGCCCCCACTCACCGTCACTTCACATCCCGTATAGGCATCGCGCAATCTAACCCCATTCGCAAAGATATCGCCAACGGAAAGTTCCTGCTCACCGTTGACACCAATCGCCGCAAGGATACGATCGCCACCGGAAGCGGCAACTCGCGAAAACACGTAGGGATTGGCAGAAACGCGTGCGAAAGCACGGTAGCGAGCGCGGGACTGAGTCAGCCTAGCCCAATGCGCGAGCACGGAATCCTTGATCGCATTCCAATTCATATCGGAACG
This sequence comes from Pseudomonadota bacterium, assembly GCA_021803785.1. Taxonomy (GTDB): domain Bacteria; phylum Pseudomonadota; class Gammaproteobacteria; order Burkholderiales; family Rhodocyclaceae; genus Niveibacterium. Next base: position 5,958 of record JAJZLD010000107.1, read on the forward strand.
CATAGCCTGCTGCGAATCAGAATTAGTGAACGGACCCGGCGGGCGGGCTGTCTCGTCCCCGTAGACTACCTGCACCCAGCGCGGCGCCAGCAAGAGCGCCGTGCTGCCATCGATCAAGCGGCCGCGGGGAAAGAGCTTCGTATCGTGAGATGAAATATACGAAAACACGTTATAGCCCGGATCTCCTGCCAGCTTCGCAAAGTATTCTCGATAGACGCCGTCAAGATCGCAAAGGTTAGCCGCGCGATCCTGAAAATCAAAACTGATCATGGCATCAAGATCATTGACGTACAGCACGCTTTTTTCGACGCCCTGCCCCAATAACAGCCGATCGTCCAGAATGGCTGATCGTCAATTTTCTTCGTCGGGTTTTTCGACTCTAACTCCGCCAGCGACTTTACCGCATCGGACTTGAGGCGCTTCCATGACGCCGGTTTCGCATGCGTGCCGATATCACATCGAAATCCGTCAACACCGCAATCCCGCACCCAACTGGTAAGCCAGGTGACCAAATAGTCGCTGACGGTCGCATCCGCGAGCCTCGTAGTCTGCGTATTCGGTTTAAGGGGGAGGAAAGATCGACCCCTCCGTGCTTTCAGTACGGAAGTCCGGAAAATAGGCGAGTTTTTTAGTGTAATCGTCGTAACCCTCTGGCGCGTAGCCGGGCAATTCGGCTCGTACCCAAGCGCCCCCCACCATTGCTCTCACTTCTTGTCGGCGTTGTAATCGATAAAGTCGTGGCAGTCACAAAAATGGGCTTTATCCGCTCAGCGCCAAATAACGTGGATACGAAAATCGCGGGCGCTCAGGATATCCAGATAGCCCGGGCGACTCATGACAACATCAAACACCACCCGAATACCCTACGCTTGCGCGGTATCAATCATTCCGCCCAATTCATCCAAGGTATCCATGTTGCGATCCGACACGGTGAAATCGGTCGCGCAATAACCACGGTAGGAGTAGCACTTAAACTCCTGGCTCCCACCAACAGCTGATCTGTTCGTAGGGTGCGGTAATCCATATTGCATCGACGCGTAGCACCGAAAACCTGCCAGAGTTGAGCCATTCGGTAACGCTGGCAAGATCGCAACCATCAAAAGTGCCTATTTCTTTCTGGCCGTCCTTCTTGCAACCGTAGTTGCCGTCTTTGTCCGGATTGCCGTTCTTGAATCGATCCGCAATGAGAAAATAGACAATAAGATTGTCCGCCAACTAGGACGACGCAAAACACTGACTACTCAGCACATGCCAAAAAGCCACAAAGATCACAATGATCTGGCGCATAACGGCATCGCGGAGGCCAAATAAAATCCGCCGCCTCAGAGGGCGGCGGATCGTCACACACGCAAATCAGTTTGCCTGGCGAGCCTTGATCGCTTCTTCCTTAGAAGTGTAGATCGTCTTGTCGCCAGCATTCACCCAAATTTGCTTGATGGTATTGCCGTCGAAGCGCTGATCTTTCCCGCCTTGCTCTTTGGTATCGCCTTTATGAATAATGTAATTTACGAAACCGCTTTTACCAAACGCCGACAGCGGAATATGCCAGTAAATGCCACCATCGTCCGTTTTGCCCTTCGGCTTCAGCGGACCAAACCAGTCCACACCATCAATCGGCGTACCCGGCTGACCGGGGTTACCAATCCATGCATGCAGACCCCAGCCGGCATAGTTGCCGTCCGGGCGGAAGTAGTTGATCGCGATTTGACCTTCGGGTGGATCAGAAGCATCCGCCGCGAAAATCGGCATTGCAGCCACACCCAGAGCCAGTGCAGTAACGGCCTTCAGAAAAAAACGCTTTGTAGTCATGGGTTGTCCTCCGGTGGAAAGTACTTAGCAGGGATATCCATTTCGCACAGCGAGACTATCCGTAGGCGCCGAATCGCCGCGGTGTTGCACCGCCACGTCGGCGCTCTTCTTATCGAATCAAACCAAAACAGCTCTTAGCCCTTTACGCCGCCCGCCGTCAAACCGCCGACCATCCAGCGCTGACTGAGCAGGAACACGACAGTGATAGGCAGACCGGACAAGATCGCAGCCGCAGCGAAATCGCCCCATAGATACTTCTGTTCATACAAGAACAGCTTTGAGCCTACCGCAAGCGTAAGGTTGCTCTCTTGATGCAAAAGCACGGATGCAACCGGATATTCGATGATTGCACCGATGAAGGCCAATAGAAATACAACCATCAGAATTGGCTTCGCCATCGGAAGCAGAACATACTTGAATGCCTGCCAGTGTGTCGCACCGTCAACGACCGCAGCCTCCTCGATTTCAACCGGGATGGTGTCGTAGTAGCCCTTGATGGTCCAAACGTGCAACGCAATACCGCCAGCATAGGCAAGGATCAAAGCCCAGTGGCTGTCAACACCCAGCCATTTCACATAGCTACCGAGGTAGTCAAAAATCGAATAGATTGCGATCAGCGCGAGGACCGTCGGAAACATCTGCATCAACAGAAGTGCCGTCATCCAGTGTTTCTTGCCACGGAATTTCATTCGGGCAAACGCATATGCTGCAGTCGTCGACAGCAAAACCGCTATGAATGCGGAAATCAATGCAATCTTGATTGAGTTCCATAGCCAGAGCAACACTGGGAATGGCGGCGTCATCAGCGAACCATCTTCCGCCTGATACGAAATACCAAGCGCCAGTTTCCAGTGTTCAAGGCTGATCTGGGCGGGGATCAAACTGCCAACGGCGAAGTTACCCGGCCGAAGCGAGATCGACAAAATCATCAAGAACGGAAACATGCACAGCGAAACGAACGCAATCAGCCCCAAGTGAGCCACCACGACACGCCAGCGATGTGATTTATCCAGAACGATAGCCATACCAAAAACCTTTCAACTCGTTAGCAGGGAGTCTGCGCAGGTGCGACTCCCCTCTTGACCTGCAGTTCGCCGAGATCAGCGGGCTTCCTGTTGATTCACTTTGGTCAAACGCAGGTTGATGATCGAAAGAATCGCAACCATGATGAAAATAAGGGTCGAAATTGCCGCAGCCAGACCAAACTGCTGCCCTGAATCACCAAACGCGATGCGGTAGGTATAGGAGACAAGGATGTCCGTCTGACCAGCCGGAATCTTCGTATCGAGGAAGTCCGGGCGGCCGTTCGTTAGCAGGCTGATCAGCACAAAATTGTTGAAGTTGAACGCGAAAGACGAGATCAACAACGGCATCAACGGCTTCAGAATCAGCGGCATCGTGATCTTGAAGAAGTTGGTGAGCGGACCGGCACCTGCCAACGCGGATGCCTCGTAAAGATCCGCGGGAATCGACTTAATCAGGCCTTGGCACAGCACCATCATATAGGGATAACCGAGCCAGGTATTCACGATCAGGATCATGACCTTTGCCAAAGTCGGATCCGTAAACCACTCCGGCTTCACACCAAACAATTGGTTGAGAATTAGATTGATTTCGCCAGAGTTCTCATTGAACAACCCCTTGAAGACGAGGATCGAAATAAACCCCGGCACCGCATACGGCAAAAACAAAAAGGTG
>JAJZLD010000108.1 GCA_021803785.1 Pseudomonadota bacterium
AAGGACCTCGACCGCTGGGCCTGCCTGCTGCACTACATCAGCGACCGCATCGCGCCTGTCATCGGGCCGCCCAGACCGCCACAAGGGCTTCCGGCCGCGGGGTAACTGCCGGATTTAGGTTCAATCGACTCACGGGCCGATAGGCTGCCCGCAGGCATCCACCCGATACCCTCTCAGCCCCTTGCGGAGTGACACTCTTGAACAAGATCCTTCTATGCCTGCTGGCAGCAGCCTTGTCGTCGGCCCTGAGCGCTTGCGCGACAGACCAGGTTGGCCCTTCGGTAGAAACACAGGCAAATGTACCGACTAGCGCTGAACCGGAAGACGATGAGCGGGTGTATGTGACCGGCAGCATTATCAAGCGCAAGCCCCGGCCCGGTGAGGTGCAGACGGTGTCTCCCGACTCGCTGCTTGGTTCCATGAATCGCAACGCGACACCGGGTGCCAGTTCTGGTTCGGGCGGCCAATAGACCGCGCTCCAACGAGCGGTCGTGCATAGCGTGGCTGCTCAAATCGTCTTCTGAAAGCCAGTCTAGATTGCTCCTTCCGGCGAGAATCTTGCCCCAAGGGGCGGTCGCCATAAGCGTCCGAAACTGGCGCTGACTTCGTCTGAGCGGCGCGTACCTCTCGCCAATATCCAAGTGCGAGAATCGTTTAGGGGACGTCAGATGCTGCTGACGCAAGACCAGGAAATGATCCGCGATGCGGTGCGTGCCTACGCGCAGGACTGCATCGCCCCGCACGCCGCGGCCTGGGATCGCGACCATGAATTTCCGCGCGAGGCGCTCGCAGGCTTGGCTGCCCTTGGTGTGTTGGGCATCGTGGTGCCGGAAGGCGATGGCGGCGCGGGCCTCGACTATGTGTCGCTGGCGCTGGCGATTGAAGAAATCGCGGCGGCCGACGGCGCGACCTCCACCATCGTCAGTGTGCAGAACTCTGTCGTCTGCGGGCCCCTCAAGGCCTTCGGCAGCGCTGCGCAGAAGCGCGAATGGCTTGCGCCGCTGGCGCGCGGCGAAAAGCTGGGGTGTTTCTGCCTGACGGAACCGCATGTCGGCTCCGATGCCGGCGCAATCCGTACCCGCGCGGTGCGCGACGGCGATGGCTGGCGCATCAACGGGGTAAAGCAATTCATCACCACCGGCAAGCACGCCGATGTCGCGATCGTGTTTGCGGTGACCGATCCTGCAGCGGGCAAGAAAGGTATCTCCGCCTTCGTCGTACCGACCAACACCGCCGGCTACATCGTGGCGCGGGTCGAGGATAAGCTGGGGCAGCGTGCGTCCGACACCGCGCAGATCCTGTTCGAGGACTGCCGTGTCGGCGCCGATGCCTTGCTTGGCGCGGAAGGTGAGGGCTACCGCATCGCGCTTGCGAACCTCGAAGGTGGCCGTATCGGCATTGCCGCGCAGGCCGTCGGCATGGCGCGGGCGGCGCTGGAAGCCGCGCTGCGCTATGCAAAGGAACGCGAGAGCTTTGGTCGGCCGATCATCGGGCACCAGGCGGTGGCCTTCCGGCTCGCCGACATGGCCACGCGCATCGAGGCCGCACGCCAACTGGTGTGGCATGCGGCGGCGCTCAAGGACGCCGGCCGCCCCTGTTTGAAGGAAGCCTCGCAGGCAAAGCTCTTCGCCAGCGAGATGGCCGAGCAGGTGTGCTCGGATGCGATCCAGATCCACGGCGGCTATGGCTATGTGAGCGACTTCCCGGTCGAGCGCATCTACCGTGATGTGCGGGTATGCCAGATCTACGAGGGCACCAGCGATATCCAGCGGCTGGTGATCAGTCGGGCGCTGGCCGGCGCCTGACGCAAGAACTGCGCCGCTGCAGCGCGATTGCGCAAGACGCTGACATCGCCATGGACTAGCATGGGCGGGTGCCGCAAAGGTGACCGTCCGAGCGATGTCCAACCCCTGGAGAGCTGAATTGAGCGCCTTCGTTGATTTCTACTTCGACTTCGCTTCTCCTTACGGCTATCTCGCCGCCGGGGTGATCGATGAGATCGCCGCCAAGTACGGGTGCGTTGTGAACTGGCACCCGATTCTGCTCGGCGCCGCCTTCAAGGCGATGGGGGCCGCGCCGCTGCCCAGCGTGCCGCTCAAGGGCGAGTATGTGAAGCGCGACGTTGCGCGATCCGCCCGCTTTCTCGGCGTGCCATTCCGGATGCCGACGCACTTCCCGATCCCGACGCAACATGCTGCGCGCGCGTTCCTGTGGCTGAACGACCGCAACACCGGCCTTGCGCGCAAGTTCGCGCGCACCGCCTACCGGGCCTACTTCGTCGAAGATCAGAACATCTCCGAGGCAGACGTCGTGCTGGCGATTGCCGCCGAGCTTGGCATCGATCGCACCGAGCTGGCCGATGCAATGGCCTCGGGCGCGATCAAGGAGCGTTTCAAGGCCGAGGTCGACATTGCGCTTGCGCGCGGCGTGTTCGGCTCGCCCTTCTTCATCGTAGAGGGGGAACCCTTCTGGGGCGTGGATCGCCTGCCGCAGTTGGAGAAGTGGCTCGCGGAGGGGCCGTTCTGAGATGGCGCATGCCGAGGTCAGCACCCTCTTCACCGACAAGGTTCGCGATTACATCGTCGGGCGACCGGGCTACCCGGTCTCTCTCGCCGGTCTGTTGATGGAAGCGGTCGGCGCGCGCCCGGGCCAGCAGTTGGCCGATGTCGGCTGCGGCACCGGCCTGCTCGCGCAGGCCTTCCTGCAGCATGGCTTTTCGGTGACGGGCGTGGAACCGAATGACGCGATGCGGACCGCCGGCGCGCAATTGCTGTCGGCGCTGCCGTCCTTCCGCATGTTGTCCGGCACGGCCGAACGCACCGGTCTGCCGGACGCATCGGTCGATGGCATCGTTGTCGGAACTGCTTTTCATTGGTTCGATCCGATCACGAGCCGCACCGAGTTTTTGCGCATCCTGCGCCCACGCGGCTGGGTCGCGCTGATCGGGAATGAGCGTGCCATGCTGGACCCAGCCGATCGCGCGTTGGGCGATCTGCTCGCGCACTTTCGCGACGATGCGCATGAGCGGATGCGGATGCTGGACGACTGTGCGCCCGCCGAGTTCCTCGGGCCCGCGACACGGCATTTTGAAGTGCCGCATCGGCTCTCGCTCGATCACGGTGCTTTTGTCGCGCTGGTGTTCTCACGCTCTTACATGCCGCGGCTGGGCACACCGCGTCGTGCCGAGGCGGAAGCCATGGTCGATGACACCTTCAGTGCGCACGCGGCGGGGGGCCGCTACGCGCTGAACTATCGCGCCACGGTGTACGCCACCGCGGCCTTCGGGGGGCCTGCGCAAGCGGGCGAGTACCGCCGCACGCCGCATGAGCGGCGCGCCGTGTGATTCCGGCCAGGGGGGTGGCCTGTCGCAATGACCGTACTACATTCACAACTCAACCCGCGCGACGTGAACTTTCAGGCAAATGCCGAGGCGATGCGCAAGGTGGTCGACGATCTGCGCGCGAAACTCGCGCAGGTGGCGCAAGGCGGTAGCGCCGATGCGCGCGACAAGCATCGCGCACGCGGCAAGCTGCTCGCACGCGAGCGCATCGAAGCACTGCTCGATCCGGGCACGCCTTTCCTCGAACTCTCGCCGATGGCGGCGTGGGGCATGTATGGCGGTGACGTCGCATCCGGTGGCGTGGTCACCGGCATCGGTCGCGTATCGGGCCGCGAATGCATGATCGTCGCCAACGATGCCACGGTGAAAGGCGGCACCTACTACCCGATCACGGTGAAGAAGCACCTGCGCGCGCAGGAGATCGCTGCCGAGAACCGGCTGCCTTGCATCTACCTGGTCGATTCGGGCGGCGCCTTCCTGCCGATGCAGGACGAGGTCTTCCCCGACCGCGATCACTTCGGTCGCATCTTCTTCAACCAGGCCAACATGAGTGCTGCGGGCATCCCGCAGATCGCCTGCGTGATGGGCATGTGCACCGCTGGCGGCGCCTATGTGCCGGCGATGAGCGATGAAACCGTGATCGTGAAGAACCAGGGGACGATCTACCTCGGCGGCCCGCCACTGGTGAAGGCTGCCACGGGTGAAGAAGTGAGTGCCGAAGACCTCGGTGGCGGCGATGTGCACACGCGGCTCTCGGGCGTCGCCGACTATCTGGCTGAAGACGATCATGACGCGCTCGGGCAGGTGCGCCGCATCGTTTCGCACCTAAATACGCAGCGCCCGGCAGGCCCCGCCATGGCGGAGCCCGAACCACCGCTGTACGACGCCAGTGAGCTCTACGGTGTGATTCCGGCAGATTCGAAGAAACCCTTCGATGTGCGCGAAGTGATTGCGCGCATCGTTGACGGATCGCGCTTCGACGAGTTCAAGTCGCGCTACGGCGCAACGCTGATCACTGGCTTCGCGCACATTCACGGCTACCCGGTCGGCATCGTCGCGAACAACGGCATCCTGTTTTCGGAGAGCGCACAGAAGGGCGCGCACTTCATCGAGCTGTGCAGCCAGCGCGGCATTCCGCTGGTGTTCCTGCAGAACATCACAGGCTTCATGGTGGGCCGCAAGTACGAAAACGGCGGCATTGCGAAGGACGGCGCGAAGATGGTGACTGCGGTTTCCTGCGCGAAGGTGCCCAAGTTCACCGTGGTGATCGGTGGCAGTTTCGGCGCGGGCAACTACGGCATGTGTGGCCGGGCTTACTCACCGCGCTTTCTGTGGATGTGGCCCAACGCCCGCATCTCGGTGATGGGCGGCGAGCAGGCTGCGAGCGTGCTTGCGCAGGTGAAGAAGGATGGCATCGCGGCCAAGGGCGGTAGCTGGAGCGCGGAGGAGGAAGAGGCCTTCAAGGCACCGATCCGCCAGCAGTACGAAACCCAGGGCCACCCGTACTACGCCAGCGCGCGCCTGTGGGACGACGGCATCATCGACCCGGCCGACACCCGCCGCGTGCTGGGTCTCGCGATCGCTGCATCGCTGAATGCACCAATTGAAGCAACACGCTTCGGCGTGTTCCGGATGTAAGGGAGAACAACATGAGCGAAGTCGTACAGATGTCGGTGGCCGGCGGTGTTGGCCGCCTCAAACTCAATCGACCAGAGCGCCACAATGCGCTCGACGAGCAACTGATCCATGACGCCCACCGCGCCTTCGATCTGCTCGCGGGCAATCCGGCGGTGCGGGTCATCGTGCTGTGCTCGGATGGCCCCTCGTTCTGCGCCGGCGCGGACCTTGAATGGATGAAGCGCGCGTCGCATCTCGACGGGCAGGCCAACTTCAACGATGCGCGCCAGCTCGCCGCCTTGCTGTATGCGATTGCGACCTGTCCCAAGCCGGTGGTTGCGCGGGTGCAGGGCTCGGCTTACGGCGGCGGTGTCGGCATGATCAGCGTGTGTGACATTGCTATCGGTGTCGAAGGCGCGCAGTTCGCACTGACTGAGGTCCGGCTCGGCATCGCTGCGGCGACGATCAGCCCCTACGTGCTTGCGGCGATCGGCGCGCGTCAGGCGCGCCGACTGGTGCTCACCGGCGAGCGCTTCGACGCGCATCGCGCCAAGGGCTACGGCCTGCTGCATGAGGTGGTGGCCGCCGATCAGCTCGACGCCGAGGTGGATCGCGTCATCGCGCTGCTGCTGCTCGGTGGCCCGGCCGCGCAGGCCGCCGTGAAAGACCTTATCCGCGACGTGGAAGGTGAGCCGCTCTCGCGCGAACTGACCGATGCGACTGCACGACGCCTGGCCGAGATCCGCGCCAGCCGCGAAGGCCGCGAAGGCATCACCGCGTTTCTGGAAAAGCGCAAACCCAACTGGGTGCCCGTGGAGTAGGCCGATGAGCGACGCGAAATCCGTGCTGCGTTTGGCTGAGCTGCCGCTCGAAACCTTCAGCCATGGCGAGCGTTTCGCCGACGCCTATGCGGCCCTCGGCCCTTTGCTCGGCTTGCGCCATCTCGGTGTGAGTTACGACGTGATCCCGCCCGGCAAGGCGATCTGCCCCTTCCACAACCACCACGCCAACGATGAGTTCTATGTCGTGCTCGAAGGCGAAGGCACTTACCGCTTTGGCGAGCAGCGCCATCCGGCAAGCGCTGGTGACGTGATGGGGGCGCCAGCAGGGGGCCGTGAGACGGCGCACCACCTCATCAACACCGGCAGCGTGCCCATGCGTGTGCTGGTGATTAGCTCGATGCGCGAGCCGGACGTGTGCGAGTACCCCGATTCGGACAAATTCCTGGTGATGGCGGGCAAGGCGCCCGGCGCCGATGGCAGGGCGAGCTTTCGCCATGTCGGGCGGCGAAGGGATGCGGTGGATTATTGGGACGGGGAGTAAGGGGGTGGGGGCGGCCTTGGGCCGGCTGGTCGGACCTCCGATTTGCGGCTTGCGACTCGCGCTGGCGGTTTGCACCGGCGTTCCTGCTGAAGCCGGGTCCCGGCCCGGCGGCCAGGGTACTTTCTTTGTGCGAACAAAGAAAGTACCCAAAGAAAGTCGCCCCGCTTCAACGCCCCTTGCTGTGCAAGGGGTGCCCTGCGCTGCTCGAAGCATCGGGTGTCTGCGCAACTCGCCCTCGCTTACGCTCGGTGCTCAAACAGTGCTCGCCACCGCCGCGCTGCGTGCGTCGGAACCCGATGCTTCTGTGCTGCTCGGCGTTTCAGAGGGGAATGGGAAAGCGTCGACGATCAACCGCTACAGCTTCTTCACAGCCCGGATGTGGGCCGCAGACTGGAATCTGGGAAGTGCAGTCGAATATATGGATATGCCCTCCGGATTCCGCCGTGTTCCATTGTGGCTACGAACACGAGACAAGCGTTGCGCCGCCGATGGTTTTGACATTGGGTCCCGTCGAGAGCGCCGAACGGAGGTGTCGGCCGGCGGGGCCGTCCGGACTCGCTGTTTGAGGCGCGTAGCGCCGAGTTCGCGAGGCCGGCCGACGGGCGATGCCGTAGTGAGGGTAGCCCGAAGGGCCGCGAACGCCGGGCGGCACTCTTTGCTTACTTTCTGGTGCTGTTGCCAGAAAGTAAGACGCCCGCCGGGGCGGGACCCGGCTTCCGCGGCACGGCTGTGCCTTTTGAATCCTTCTGCCCGAAAGCCGCGAACCGCGATGCTGGATTCAATGCTTGGGCAACGCCGGCACCGATGGTCGAGCCCAGCTCGGCCGCGCATGACGAGCCACCAGAACCACCGCCGCAGGGCAGATCGGGGGATCTGCCAGTGCAAGGCAATCCAGAACAGAACGCCGCCCCAGCGGCGCGATGCAAACATCATCGGGGGGGATGAATGTTCGACAAGATCCTGATCGCCAATCGCGGCGAAATTGCGTGCCGTGTGATCCGCACCGCGCGCCGCCTTGGTATCCGCAGCGTGGCGGTGTATTCGGATGCCGATGCGCGGGCGCGGCATGTGCGCCTGGCCGATGAGGCGGTGCACATCGGCCCGGCTGCGGCGCGCGAGTCCTACCTGTCCATCAACGCGATCCTGAATGCGGCCAAACGCAGTGGTGCGCAGGCGATCCACCCCGGCTACGGTTTCCTCTCCGAGAACGAAGATTTCGCCGAGGCCTGCGAGGCGGCGGGGCTGGTGTTCATCGGGCCTCCGGCGTCGGCGATCCGCGCGATGGGCTCGAAGTCCGCCGCAAAGTCGTTGATGGAGAAAGCCGGCGTGCCGCTGGTGCCGGGGTATCACGGCGATGATCAGGACGCGAACCTGCTCGCTGCAAAAGCGGCGACGATCGGCTTTCCGGTGCTGATCAAGGCGAGCGCCGGCGGCGGTGGCAAAGGTATCCGCATCGTCAATCATGCGGACGAGTTCATGGCGGCGCTGGGGTCCTGCAAGCGGGAGGCCCTGGCCGCCTTTGGCGACGACAAGGTGCTGGTCGAACGTTATCTGCAGCGGCCCCGGCATATCGAAATCCAGGTGTTCGCAGATCGCCGTGGCAATGTCGTGCATCTGTTCGAGCGCGACTGTTCCGTGCAGCGTCGCCACCAGAAGGTGCTTGAAGAGGCGCCGGCGCCCGGTATGACGCCCGAGCGGCGGGCGGCCATGGGCGCGGCGGCGTGCGAGGCGGCGCGCGCGATCGGCTATGTCGGCGCGGGCACCGTGGAATTCATCTGCGAGCCGGATGGGCGTTTCTACTTCATGGAGATGAACACCCGGTTACAGGTCGAGCACCCGGTGACCGAGATGATCACCGGCCTCGACCTCGTCGAGTGGCAACTGCGTGTTGCGGCGGGCGAGGCCCTGCCGCTGGTGCAGGAGCAGATCGCGTTGCGTGGGCACGCGATCGAGGCCCGCATCTATGCGGAGGACCCCACGCGCGGCTTCCTGCCTGCAACCGGCACGCTGAGCCATCTCGATACGCCGACCGAAAGCGTGCATGTGCGCATCGATTCCGGCATTGAGGAAGGCGATGCGATCACGCCGCACTACGACCCGATGATCGCAAAGCTGATCGTGTGGGACGACAGCCGCGAGCGCGCCATCGCACGCATGTTGCAGGCCCTGGGCGGCTACCGCATCGTCGGTGTGGGCAATAACGTCGAGTTCCTCTCGCGCCTGGTCGCCTGCCCTGCGTTTACATCGGCCGATCTCGATACCGGTTTGATCGAACGCGAGCACGACTACCTGTTCCCCGCCGAGGCCGATGCGCCGGGCGAAGTCTTCCTGCTGGCAGCGCTGGCGCGTCTGCTGCGGGAACGTCAGGATGCGGCCGTCGATGCGTCACCGTGGGCAGCGCGTGACGGTTGGCGCGTCACCGGTGCAGCGCGGCGCGTGCTCGTCTATCGCCACCGCGAGCGTGAAGTGAAGGTGATGATTGGCTACGAGGCGGGCGGATTCCGGCTGGAGTGCGAGGGCCGCAGCGTGCATGCCTGTGGCGAACTTGGGCCGCGCGACGAACTGCGTGCGGTGTTCGATGGAAGCCGGTTGAATGCGACGGTGGTCGTCGCGCGCGAACGGCGACATGTATTCCTGCACGGCCGTTGCTGGGTGGTCGCGGCGGTCGACCCGCTGGTGCGCAGCGCACAGGGCCGTGAGGCCGGTGGCGGGCTCGCAGCGCCGATGCCGGGCAAGGTGGTTGCGCTGCTGGCCGAGGCCGGCGCGCGTGTCGAACGCGGCGCGCCGCTGCTGGTGCTGGAAGCGATGAAGATGGAGCATACGATCACCGCACCCGGCGCGGGCATCGTAAAGGCCTTCCGCTTTGCGGTTGGTGACCAGGTCAGCGACGGTGCCGCCCTGCTTGATTTCGAGGAGGTCGCGGCATGATCCGGCATCTGGTGTTGTTCCGCTTCCGGCCTGATCTGCCCGCAACGCAAGTGGACGAGGCGGTGGCCGCATTTCGTGCCTTGCAGTGGGCGATCGATGCCGTGAAGGCTTTCGAGGACGGCACCAACGTCAGCCCCGAGGGGCTCGCTCACGGTTACACGCACGCCTTCCTGCTTGCTTTCGAGACCGTAGCCGCGCGCGACGCCATCATTCACTCCAACT
>JAJZLD010000109.1 GCA_021803785.1 Pseudomonadota bacterium
GATGACGCGGTAGTTCAGCGAATAGCGCCGCAGTTCGCGGAACTCATGCCACTCGCCCATGTTGATCGATACGAGCACGACGATTGCCGACAGGGTTGCCAGCGGCACATAGGCGGCCGCCGGCGCGGCGATCAGCACCACAAGCAGTAGCGTGATCGAGTGGGCGATGCCGGCAACCGGCGTGCGGCCACCACTGCGCACGTTGGTTGCGGTGCGGGCGATGGCGCCGGTGGCGGCAAAACCGCCGAACAGTGGCGCCGCCAGATTCGCGAGCCCCTGTGCCATCAACTCCTGGTTCGGGTCATGACGGTCTTCGATCAAGGCATCGGCCACCCGTGCCGACAGCAGCGATTCGATCGCGCCGAGCAGCGCGATGGTGATGGCCGGCGAAATCAGGCGGCCAAGATCGGAGAGCGTCAGCTCGGGCAGGCTGATCGGCGGGATCGCCTGGGGAATGCCGCCGAATCGACTGCCGATGGTTTCCACCGGCAGCTTCAAGAGGGCGTTGGCCGCCGTTGCGATGACCAGCACCGCGAGTGGGCCAGGCAGCCGCGCCATCCATGTCACCCGCTTGGCCATGTGGTTCCAGCCCAGCAATACGCCAAGGGATGCGAAGGCGAGGAGCACCGTGGGCACATCGGCATGTGGGATCGCATAGACCAACGTGCGGACCTTGGCGAAGAACTCGGCCGGCAGGTGTTCGATCGGCAGGCCCAGGAAATCCTTGATCTGTGCGAGGAAGATCACCACTGCGATGCCGTTGGTGAAGCCGACCACCACGGTGCGCGGGATGAAGCGGATCAGGCTGCCGAGCCGCGCGAGCGCGAGGCCAACGAGGATCGCGCCGGCCAGCATCGTCGCGATCAGCAGATTCTGCACGCCGTAGTGCGCGACGATGCCATAGATGATCGGGATGAAGGCGCCGGTCGGGCCGCCGATCTGTACCCGTGAGCCGCCAAGGGCCGCGATCAGCAGGCCGGCGACGATACCAGTCCAGATGCCCGCGGTGGGCGACATGCCGCTGGCGATCGCAAAGGCCATCGCGAGTGGCAGCGCAAGCACGCCGACGGTCAGGCCGGCCGAGAGGTCTTGCAGGAATTGTTGCCGGCTATAGCCAGGCAGGGTGACGAACAGTTTCGGTTTGAAGTTGATCACAGCAAAGTGCTCCAATGTAATGACGGTAGGTGGGGTCATCCATGGCGCAGGGGCCGGGGCCGACCCGGCGTTGTGTGATCCAGCGTTTTGTAGGGGTCAACGGCATCGCTCTACACCAGCTTCAGCCACAGTGCAACGATCAGCGGAATCAGCATTGCCGCGACCAGCCCGTGGATGCCGAGCGCGAGGCCCGCGAAGGCGCCGGCCTCCGGGTGCTCTTGAAAGGCCCGCGCGGTGCCGATACCGTGCGCCGCGGTACCCAGCGCAAAGCCCCGCACCGCAGGGCGATGCACGCCGAAGTTGTCGAGCAGGCTGGGGCCGGCCACGGCGCCGACCACGCCGGTGAGAATGCAGAACACGGCCGTCAGCGATGGCGGCCCGCCAATCTGTTCGGTGATGCCCATTGCGATGGGCGTGGTGACGGACTTCGGAATCAGGGCCAACAGCGTTTCGTGGCTGGCGCCTAACGCCCATGCGGTGAGCACCGCACTTGCGGCACCGGCTGCGCCGCCGCCGATCAGTCCCACCGCAAGGGCGAGGCGGATGCGCCGCATGCGTGACCACATCGCGGCCATCGGCACCGCGAACGCCACCGTAGCGGGGCCGAGCAGGAAGTGCACGAACTGTGCACCTTCGAAGTAGCGCTGATAGTCCTCGCCAACGAGCGAGATGCCGGTCGCCAGCAGCATGATCGTGATCGCGACCGGGTTGACCAGCGGATGGTTATTGAGGCGGCGCGCCAGAGCGAGTGCCAGCAGGTAGGCGCCCAGCGTCGCACTCAGCGCGAACAGTGGCGAGGCCGATAGATAGACCCACAGCCGGAAGATGTCGTCGCGGATCGGCAGCACCGTCACGATTCGTCCTCCGGCTGCGACGCCGGCTCGGGCGCCAGCCGGTGCGCGACCCAGGCCGTGACGACCAGGCCGACCGAGGTGCTGACCAGCAGCGCGACGACAATCGGCAGCCATTCGGCCCGCAGCCGCGGCAAGAACATCACGACACCCACGCCGGCTGGCACGAACAGCAGCGCGAGATGGCCATGCAGCATTTCTGCCGTTGGCCGCAGCCGCTCGATCCAGTGTGGCCGGGCGCGTAGCACCGCAAATAGCCCCAGCAGGCCGAGCACCGGGCCGGGGATCGGCAGATGCAGCAGGTGCGCAAACCCTTCGCCGATCAGTTGAAATACGAGCAGGGCGAGCAGGCCTTCCAGCATCAGCGTGTCATCAAGCTTGGGTTGTCGACCCGTCCTGCGGCATTTGCTTCAGGACTTCGGCGAGCATCTTCACTGCGGCGACCAGGATCGTTGCAAGGCCGCCCAGAGTGAACACCAGCGCCTGCAGCGTCGAGCCCGGAACATCGTTGAAGAAGAAGCCAGGACCATGCACCAGGTAGCCGGCGCCCAGAGCGAGCGCCAGCACGCCCGCCACGTCCACCAAAGCCCACATCATGATGGTGGGCGTCGGGCGGACGCGGCGTTTGGGGCGGTTGAGCATCGCTGCGTGGCCTCAGCGGACCCGCATGCCGGGCATCGCGCCCGAATCCGGCGACAGAATGAACAGGCCAGGCGTGTTGCCGGTGTCGTCCGAGGCGGCGAGCACCATGCCTTCGCTCATGCCGAACTTCATCTTGCGCGGCGCGAGGTTCGCCACCATCACCGTGAGGCGGCCGACCAGCGTGGCCGGGTCGTAGGCTGACTTGATGCCGGCAAACACCTGGCGCGGCTTCTCTTCGCCGATGTCCAACTGCAGCTTCAGCAACTTGGCAGCGCCTTCGACATGCTCGGCCGAGACGATCTTCGCGATGCGCAGATCGACTTTGCCGAAGTCATCGATGCTGATAAAGGGCTCGAACGCATCCGCCTTCTTCGCTTCTTCCACCGCTTCGTGCGTCTGGCGCTGGCTATGGCGCTGGGGCTGCTCCGGCGCCGTCGGCGGGATGTCTTCCGGCGGCGGGAACAAAGCCTCGAGTTGCTTGGGATCGACGCGGGTCATCAGATGCTCGTAGGGGTTGATCGTTGCCAGCAGGCTGCTGTCGTCCCAACGCGAGAAATCGCAGTTGAACAGACGGCCCACCTTGTCCGCCACGGCGGGCATCACCGGTGCCAGCATGCGGGTGAGGCGCACGAAGGCGTTCAGCGCCACCGAGCAGACGCGGTGCAGGTCGGCTTCGCGGCCCTCCTGCTTCGCCAACTCCCACGGGGCATTGGCATTGACGTATTCGTTGGTGCGGTCGGCCAGCGCCATGATTTCGCGAATCGCCTTCGAGTACTCACGGCCGTCGAGGAAGTCACCGACCGGGCCGGCTGCTGCGGCGATGGCCGACAGTAGCGCGGCACCCTCGGTGCCGAACTCGGTCGAGACCTTGCCGCCGAAGCGCTTGGTGACGAAACCGGCGCAGCGGCTGGCGATGTTCACATACTTGCCGATCAGGTCGGAATTGACGCGGGCGAGGAAATCCTCGGAGGTGAAATCCACATCTTCGACGTTGGCGTTGAGCTTGGCGGCGATGTAGTAGCGCATCCACTCGGCGTTCATGCCGAGTTCGAGGTAGCGCAGCGGCGAGATGCCGGTGCCGCGCGACTTGCTCATCTTCTCGCCCGACACGGTCATGAAGCCATGTACGAAGACGTTGTTCGGCACCTTGTAAGGTGCGCCGGCGAAATGCAGCATCGCGGGCCAGAACAGGCAGTGGAAGTAGACGATGTCCTTGCCGATGAAGTGGATCTGCTCGGTCTGCTTGTCGGCGAGAAAGGCCGCCATGTCACCACCGAGCTTTTGGAAATGGTTCTTCAGGCTCGCGAGGTAACCGATCGGCGCATCCAGCCAGACATAGAAATACTTGCCCGGCGCATCGGGGATCGGAATGCCGAAATAGGGTTCGTCGCGCGAGATATCCCAGTCCGCGAGCCCGTCACCGGACTCCAGCCACTCCTTCGCCTTGTTGGCGATCTGCGGCTGCAGCCGGCCGTCCTGGGTCCAGCCGCGCAGGAACTCGACGCAGCGCGGATCCGACAGGCGGAAGAAGAAGTGCTCGGACTGCTTGATCACCGGCGTGGCGCCCGAGAGCGCCGAGTACGGGTTTTTCAACTCGGTCGGCGCGTAGACCGCACCGCAGCTCTCGCAGTTGTCGCCGTACTGATCCTTCGCGCCACAGCGCGGGCACTCGCCCTTGATGTAACGGTCGGGCAGGAACATCGACTTGACCGGGTCGAAGAACTGCTCGATCACCTTGCGGTCAATGAAGCCCGCTTCGCGCAGTCGCACGTAGATGTCCTGCGACAGTTCGACGTTCTCCGGCGAATCGGTCGAGTGCCAGTTGTCGAAGCGGATATGAAAGCCATCGAGGTACTGCCGGCGGCCAGCCGCAATGCCTGCAACCAACGCTTGCGGCGTGACGCCTTCAGCCTCGGCCTTGAGCATGATCGGCGCGCCGTGCGCATCGTCCGCGCAGACGAAGTGCACTTCGTGACCGCGCATTCGCTGATACCGCACCCAGATGTCGGCTTGGGTGTATTCCATGATGTGGCCGATATGGAAGGCGGCGTTCGCGTAGGGCAGGGCGGTCGTGACGAAGAGCTTGCGATGTGGCGCGGTCATGTGCGTTCCGGGACAACTGGTAAAACGTGAATTCTAGCAAGCGGCGCGCGCTTCGGCCGCGCCAGTATTGGAATTCGTGGGTTTCATGCGCTAGGTCAGCGCCCTCGCTGGCGCTTGTCTGTGCTGCGCAGCGGCGCCAGTGACCGGGTTTTCGGAGATCGAGTGCGCGGAGTTGCCTGTTGGGTCGTGATAAACTTGAGAAAATCAGTCGGGTTTGCGCCCGGGTTTGTTCCGTTTCCAGCGAGTCCATCAATGAGTCTCAGCCAGCAACAGCTTCTCGAACACGTCGGCAGCCTGACCGACCCTAACACCGGCAAACCCTACGCCGCAGCCAAGGCCGTGAAGGCCGCATCGATCGATGGCGGCCGCGCCAAGGTAACGATCGAGCTTGGTTACCCGGCCAGCAGCCAGTTTGATGCGATTCGCAGCCAAATCGAGACCGCAGTGAAGGCGCTGCCGGGCGTCGAGTCGGTTGCTGTGGACGTCAGCAGCCGCATCGTGCCGCACACGGTTCAGGGCAACGTGAAGCTGTTGCCTGGCGTGAAGAACATCATCGCGGTGTCGTCCGGCAAGGGCGGCGTCGGCAAGAGCACCACGTCGGTGAACCTCGCGCTGGCGTTGGCCAGCGAAGGCGCGCGGGTTGGCATTCTGGATGCCGATATCTACGGCCCGAGCCAGCCTCAGATGCTGGGCCTGAGCGATGCGCGGCCGGAAAGTGAAGACGGCAAGACCATGATTCCGCTGCAGGCTCATGGGCTGCAGGCGAATTCGATCGGTTTCCTGGTCGATGTCGAGCAGCCGATGGTGTGGCGTGGGCCGATGGCCACGCAGGCGTTGCGCCAGTTGCTGATGGATACCAACTGGGACGATCTCGACTACCTGGTGATCGACATGCCACCGGGCACCGGCGACATCCAGCTCACCCTGGCGCAGATCGTGCCGGTGACCGGCGCGGTGATCGTTACCACCCCGCAGGACATTGCGCTGCTCGATGCTCGCAAGGGCCTGAAGATGTTCGAGAAGGTCGGCATCCCGATTCTTGGCATCGTCGAGAACATGAGCATCCATATCTGCTCGAACTGCGGGCACCAGGAACACATTTTTGGCGCCGGAGGGGGCGAGAAGATGTGTGCCGATTACGGCGTGCCCTTCCTTGGTGGCCTGCCGCTGGATATCCGCATCCGCGAGCAGACGGATTCGGGCTCGCCGACCGTGGTGGCCGATCCGACCGGGCCGCTGGCCGACGCCTACCGCGCCATCGCACGCAAGGTGGCGATCTCGATTGCGGAGCGCCAGCGCGACATGCGCTTCAAATTCCCGAATATCGTGGTGCAGAACACCTAAGAAAAAACGCCGGCTCAGCCGGCGTTTTGTTTGGGTGCGGGGTGTTCAGCGTACCGAGACCCACCAGACCAGCAGCGCAATGACCGCAGCACCGCCCAGCAGGGTGGCGATCAGCCGGACGCGGACGCCGCCGTCGCCGACCGGCGTTGAAGGCGCCGGCGTATCGCTGTCGGGCCCCATCACCATGATGGTCGTCGCCGCATGCTGGTTCGGCATGACGGTGGGCGGGTCTGGCAGCCGGTTGGCTCGCGGTGGCGGAGCGATCGGCGTCACCGTCGCCGGGCCGCGAATGTGACGCTGCACATCCTGCAGACGCGCGGCATCAGGCTGCGGAGTGGGCCGATATTCGTCCGGCAGCGCTGGGGTCTGCTCGTTGTCAGTCGCGTCGTCGTGTGGTTCCGACGTGAGCGACTGGATCGATTCCAGGTACGTGGCGACCATGCTGTGTTCGGCTGCGGCATCGGTCGGCATGTCGGCAAGAGCCTCGGCGACTTCGGGTTGCGCAGGCGTTGTGCGCTGCGACGACGGTGGCACGATCATCGTCGGCATCGCCGAATGGTCTGCGGTATCGACATGGCGCGCGTCGAAGCTCTGCTGCACCCCTTCGGTTCGTTCGAAGGTCGGTTGTGGTTCCGCGACCAAAGCCGACGAGGCGATGTGGGTACGCTCCGGATCGAAAGGCTCGGCCATGCCGGTGCTGCGTTCGGGTTCCGGCGTGTTCATGTACGAGGGTGTCAGCGTATCCGGCAAGCTGACCGGCGCCAGTACATCTGCGGCTTGCGTTACCGCTGCGACGGGTGCGCTGGAGGCGCTCGCCGGTGCAGGGGCCGGCGCGACGACAGGCGCAGCGGTCACCACCGGTTCTGCCGCTGCGGCGACTGGGGCTTGCGCGGCCGGCGCGGGTGCGGGGGCCACGGTGGCATCGGGCATCGGCTCTGCGTAGGCCTTCATGCCGATGCGCGCGAGCACGGCGACGTAGCGCTGGGCACTGACCGGGTCGAGCCCCTTCTTCAACACTGCAAGGCGCCCTGAGAACATCAGGCCGGCTTGTTCGATCGTGGCGCCAAGCCGCTCGGCGGTGGTCTGCATGACCTGTTCGCGGACATGTCCATCGAGCACTTCACCCCGGAATGTGATCCGGTAGCGCGTTTCCATCGGGATTCCTGGCCTTTCGGTGTAGTCGTATTGGACCGGCGGGGGCCGGAAAACCTTGAATGATAGACGGGTGGCGATGCCCTGACAGCCTTGGCTTTCCCGCCGAATCAGAATTTTGCGCTGGGGCGGCGAATCGTGATGTGCCATCCGTCACTGCCGCGCAAACCGGCGTCCCATATTTCCCCCCAACCGACCACTTGGCCTGCTTGGCGGAACACCGGCAAGGCTGTGCGCCACCATGGCGGCACGCGCGCGTCGCGGCCCAGGGTTTTCAGGTCGCGCGCCGGGCGCGCTGCGTGCGGCCGCAGACGTTCGCCGCCACGGCGCGCCGAGAGCGTCAGGTCGCCGGGTATCAGTCGTAGTCCCGCGGTGCTGGTTTGCTCGAAGTGCAATTCGACGCAACCCCAATGCAGCAGCGCCTCACCGTGCCAGACGCAATCCGGGCCGGCATGGGGGAGGGGCGCGCGCTCGAACCAGACGTCATCGTCTTCGATGCACAATGCCCAGGCGCCAAAACCGGCACGCCAGGGGCTCGCTGCGCAACGCAACTGGCGAAGCGCTTCGGTGAGTTGATCGGTGTCGGGGGCTGCGTAACCCTGTGCGGCAAGCCGCGCGCGCAGCAGGTTGCGCAGGCGCGCATCGCTCAGGGCGAGCAGAGCCGCGCGCGATGCGCCGCGAGTGCTTGCAACATGCGCGTGGTCGATGGCGGCGAGTTCGTCGAGCAGGCCGACAGCTTCGTCGAAATGCCCCGCCGCCCGTGCGAGTGCCGCCTCGGCCCCGGGAAAGCGTTTGCTCAGCGGGGCGAGCAGCGTATGGCGGATGAAATTGCGGCTGAAGTGCGTGTCGGCGTTACTCGGGTCTTCAATCCAGCAGAGTTGTTCCGCTTGCGCCCAAGCGAGCAGTTCAGATCGCGGGGTGTCGAGCAGCGGACGCAGAAGGCCAGGCGGGCCGCCGCGCTGATCCGCCTCGCGCATCGCGGCGGCGCCGTGTACGCCCGTGCCGCGGCTCAGGCGGTGCAGCAGGGTCTCGGCTTGGTCGCCGCGATGGTGTGCCAGCACCAGCCAGTCGCCGCCCAGTTCGCGCAACGCGGCATGGCGGGCTGCGCGGGCCGCGGCCTCGATGCCGGTGCCTTGTGCGGTATCGACCTTGACCCGAAGGGTCGTCAGCGGCACGCCCAGCCTGTCGCAAACGTCGCTACAGTGCGCGGCCCATGCGTCGGCGCTGGCTTGCAGGCCGTGATGTACATGGGCGGCGCGCAGCGTGAGTTTGAGCGCGGGCGCACAGCGTGCGAGCAGATGCAGCAGTACGGTGGAATCGAGCCCGCCACTGAATGCGGCGGTGAGGGTTTGGCCGGGCTGTGTGAGCCGCGCCAGGCGGAAGCGAACGTGTTCGACAAGCGACCCGGCGCCCGCTGTGCCGGGCGCCGTTGGCCGCTTTGGCTCATGCAACCGCCCGCTCCTTGAAGCGGCCGTAGCTCATGATCTTCTGGTAACGCTGTTCCAGCAGCTCATTCGTCGGCAGGTCGGCGACCTGGCGCAGTGCATCGGCCAGTGCGCGCTTGAGGCTCTGCGCCATGGCGCGGTGGTCGCGATGGGCGCCGCCGATCGGCTCGTTGACGACCTTGTCGATCAGGCCGAGCGACTTGAGGCGCGACGCGGTGATGCCCATGGTCTCGGCGGCGTCCGGCGCCTTGTCGGCGCTCTTCCACAGAATCGATGCACAACCTTCTGGCGAGATTACCGAGTAGGTGGCGTACTGCAGCATCAATAATTGGTCGCCCACAGCGATGGCCAGTGCGCCGCCCGAGCCGCCTTCACCAATGATGGTTGCGATCAGCGGCACCTTCAGTTCGGCCATCACATAGAGGTTTCGGCCGATCGCCTCGGACTGGCCGCGCTCTTCTGCGTCGATGCCGGGGTAAGCGCCGGGGGTGTCGACGAAGGTGAAGATCGGCAGGCCGAACTTTTCGGCGAGCCGCATCAGGCGCTCGGCCTTGCGGTAGCCCTCGGGGCGCGGCATGCCGAAGTTGCGCAGGATCTTTTCCTTCGTGTCGCGCCCCTTCTGGTGGCCGATCACCATGCACGGCGTGCCATTGAAGCGTGCCATGCCGCCGACGAAGAACTTGCATCGCTACTTCC
>JAJZLD010000110.1 GCA_021803785.1 Pseudomonadota bacterium
AGCGTGGCTATGCTCACAGTCGATGATCGAGGTATCCACCGACGTTCATCGCAGTGTCGGCAGCCTGCACGCCCAACTGTGCGAGATCCGCGACACATTGGCCAGCGCTGCAAAAACCCTCGGCGTGCGCCTCGCCGGTGGCGGCACGCACCCCTTCCAGCTCTGGCAGGAGCGCCGCATCTACCCCGGCGAGCGTTATGAGGCGCTCGCCAACCGCTACGGCTACCTTGCACGGCAGTTCACCGTGTTCGGGCAGCACATCCATGTCGGCGTTGAGTCGGCCGATGATGCGATGTACCTGACGCATGCGCTCGCACGCTACGTGCCGCATTTCATCGCCCTGGCGGCCAGTTCGCCGTATTGCCAGGGCGCGGATACCGGCTTTTCCTCGTCGCGGCTCAACAGCGTGTTCGCGTTCCCGCTCTCCGGTCACGCGCCGCCCGTCCTCGAATGGGAGCGTTTCGAGCACGAGTTTTATGAACCAATGCGCGCCGCCGGCATCGTAGCCAGCATGAAGGACTTCTACTGGGACATCCGCCCCAAACCCGAGTACGGCACGGTGGAGCTGCGTGTCTGCGACACGCCGCTGGATGTCGGCCACGCGGCCGCACTGGCAGCCTACCTTCAGGCGCTGGCCCTACGGCTGCTGACCGACCGCCGCGATCCGCCGCAGGAACGCGACTACCTCTGCTACACCTTCAACCGCTTCGAGGCCTGCCGTTTCGGCTTCGATGGCGAGTACGTCAACCCCCGCACGCTGACGCGCAAGCGCCTGCGCGAGGACATCCTCGAAACGCTTGCAGCACTTGTCGACGAAGCCCGCGCGCTTGAGTGCGCGGATGCCCTCGCGCAGCTGGCGCGCTTCGCACAAGGCGAAACCCTGGCTGACTGGCTGCGCGCGCAGATGCGCGATCCACTGCCAAGCCGCAGCCTGGTCGACGCCGCCACGGCGCGCTTCCTCACATGAACGATGACACAACCCCGCGCCGACGCGGCCCATTCGGGCGCCCGCTACGAATAGGCCTTTCGGCGCGGATCTTCCATCCTGACACGCAACGCCAGGGCGTCTTCCGCCGCACCTTGCAGATCCTGGAGCAAAGCATCGCGCACTGGATCGGCGCGCAGCATGTGATGGTGCTGATGGTGCCGTCCGTGCTCGGCGACGGCCCGATCCGGCGTAGCGACATCGCGCTGGCCGATTACGCCGACTACCTGGACGGGCTGGTACTGCAAGGCGGCGCCGATGTGAGCCCCGGCGCGTACGGCCAGGCACCGCGCTGCGACGCCTGGGCCGGCGACCCGGTGCGCGACGCCTACGAGCTGGAACTGCTGACGGTGTTCATTGAGCGCGGCAAGCCAGTGCTCGGCATCTGCCGCGGGATGCAGCTGATCAATGTGGCCTTCGGTGGCACGCTGCACCAGGATCTGCCCTCGCTCTGCGGCACCGGCGAACGCCACGAATCGCCTGCCTACGATCGCCATCGGCATCCGGTCAGCCTGGCTCCCGACGGCCTGCTTGCGCGCACACTGAACACGCGTGAAGGCAGCGACGTCGTATCGATTCACCATCAGGCGATAGACCGCCTCGGCCGCGACCTTCGCATCGAAGCCCACAGCCCCGAGGACGGCATCATCGAAGCGATCCGGCTCGATGCACCGAACTTCGTGCTGGGTGTGCAATGGCACCCGGAGTTTCACGCGGGTCAGCCGGGTGTGCTCAATTGCACCCCCTTGCTCGATCGCTTTCTGGCGGAGGTCGCGGCGGCCGCCGAAGCGAGCTTCTGGCTAGATGCCGGCAGCGGCCCGCGCCGCAGCGAGCCCTGACGGGCGCGATCAACTACGGCCGAGGGGAATCCGGCCCGCCTCCTCGTCGGCCTGCAGTGCGTTGATCAGCGCACGCAGATCCTCGTCGAGCCGGTCGAGCGTCGGCTGCGGCAAGCGCTTCAATGCATCCGGCAAGACACCTTCGAACGGCCCCGGCACCTTACCGAGCGCGAGCTGACCCGTGGCAAGGATAGTCAGCGCCACGCTGCGCCGATCCGACTCACCGCGCGCCGCCGCAATCAACTCGCGCTTGACCAGGGTCTTCACCAAATTGCTCGCGGTGGACGGGTGAATATCCATGCGCCGCGCCAACTCGCCAATACCGATGCCCGGGTGGTCGCGCACCAGGCTCAGCGCCCAGACCTGCGCGCCGCCCAGCCCGGTCTTCATTTCCAACTGCTGGAAATGGGTGCGAACGGCGTTGAAAACGATGCGGAAACGCCTCAATACATCAGCCGGCGTGGCGGCGTGGTTCATGATCTTTTCGTGACCCGGAGAGACAGGCGTCGGCACAGCGCACCACAGCGGTCTGTGCAGGTGTGGCGTCCGCGCACTCGTGGGCAACGCGCGCGCCGAAACTGATTATATTTGTACAAATTCAAATCGTCGCGAGCGAAATCCATGCCCCCCCAGCCCGAAGTCGCAAACGCCCTGCAGCAGGAATTATCCGACTGGCGCTTGTGGGCGGCGCGGCTGGTGGTGCTGTCCTTCGCGGCGGCAAGCGGGCTCGCGATCGTCGGCTTTACCTGGCTCGCTGAAGTGGCGCTAGAGGCCTTCTTCCGCCTCGAACGCGCCGCATGGTGGGCCCCTTTGATCTGGACCCCGCTGCTCACCGCCGGCATCGTATGGCTCACGCGCCGCTTCGCGCCGGGGGCCGCCGGCTCGGGCATCCCACAGATCATCGCGGTGCTTGAACACGAATCGGCCGCAGCACAGCGGCCATTGTTCGTGTCGATGAAACTCTCCGTCGCCAAGCTCTTCCTCACGGCCGCCGGCTTGCTCGGCGGATTGGCGCTCGGCCGTGAAGGTCCGTCGGTGCAGATCGCCGCAGGCATCATGCGCAGCGCTCGCCGTTGGCTACCGGCGCAGTCGCAGATCTCGGAGAACGGCTTGCTGATGGCGGGCGGTGCGGCGGGTATTGCCGCGGCGTTCAACACGCCACTCGGCGGCGTGATGTTCGCGATCGAGGAGCTCTCGCGGCGGCCCGAACAGCGGCGCAACGGCCTGCTGATCGGCGCAATCGTGCTGGCTGGCCTGATGGCCGTGTCGGTGTATGGCAACAACACCTACTTTGGCGTGATACGCGTCGAACGCTTCAGTTTCCGTATGGTCGCGCCGGCGCTGCTGGTGGCGTTGCTGTGCGGTGCGGCGGGCGGGCTGTTCGCCCGCGCGCTGATCGCGATCCTGAGCGGACGCACCACGGACCACTTCTCTCGCCTGCGCGGGCATGCGCCGATCCGTTTTGCGGCCTGCTGCGGCCTGCTCGTCGCGCTGATCGGCATTGTCAGCCAGGGCGCGAGCTATGGCAGCGGCTATGCGCAAACCAAGGCGATGATTGCCGGTGCGAGTGAGTCGACGCATCTGTCGGTACTGCTGCGCTTTGTCGCCACCTGGTTCACCGCGGCCTCCGGCGTGCCGGGGGGCCTGTTTGCGCCCTCGCTGTCGATCGGCGCTGGCCTGGGCAACAGCGTCGCCACACTGATGGCCTATCCGAACGCGCCGACCTTGATTGCGCTCGGCATGGCGGCCTTTCTCGCTGCCGTGACCCAGGCCCCGCTGACGGCCTTCATCATCGTGATGGAGATGGTCGACGGCCACGAGCTGGTACTGAGCCTGATGGCCTGCACCTTGATCGCAAGCGGGCTGTCGCGACTGATCAGTGCGCCGCTTTATCCTGCACTCGCCAAACTGCAACTGGCGCGGCTGAAATGACGGGAAAGAACACCGGGCGCGAAGTGTTTCAGCATGTAGCCGGCCCGGCCGCCTTGGCCTTGGCGGGTATAATCGCGCCCTCCGTCCGCAGCCCCTCCGCAGAATCCCCATGACACGACTGTTCGCCGTCCTGATCTCGCTTTCGCTCGCCCTTGCCGCACCTTTTGCGCAAGCCAACGAGCCCACGCCACCCGCCCTCGCCGCCCGCGCCTGGCTGCTCTACGACGTTGGCTCTGGCCAAGTGCTGACAGCGCAAGGCGCCGATGATCGGATCGAGCCCGCCTCATTAACCAAGCTGATGACCGCCTACGTCACCTTCAGCGCGCTGAAGGCCAAGACGATCTCGATGGACCAGCAGGTCGCCGTGTCGGAGAACGCCCGCAAATCGAGCCTCGACGGCTCCCGCATGTTCATCATGCCCGGCATGCCGGTGACGGTGCGCGAGTTGATCCAGGGCATGATCGTGCAGTCCGGCAACGACGCCTGCATCGCGCTCGCCGAATTGATTTCCGGCTCGGAAGAGGCCTTCGTGTCGCGCATGAACAAGGAGGCGCAGCGCCTGGGCCTGAAGAACACCCAGTTCCGCAATGCCACCGGTCTCACCATGGACGGCCACTATATGAGCCCGCGCGACCTCGCCACGCTGGCCGCGGCGATCATCCGCGACTTCCCGGAATACTTTTCCTTCTACTCGCAGAAGGAATTCACCTACAACAAGATCAGGCAGCCCAACCGCAACCGCCTGCTGTTCATCGACCCGACCGTCGATGGCATGAAGACGGGCCACACCGAGGCCGCCGGCTACTGCCTGGTCTCCACCGCCAAACGCGGGTCGCGTCGCCTGATCTCGGTGGTTACCGGCACCACTTCGGATGCGGTGCGCACAGCGGAATCGCAGAAGCTGCTGAACTATGGCTTCCTCTCTTGGGAGACGACCAAACTCTACGCCGCCAACGCCGCCGTACAGACCTTGCCGGTCTGGCAGGGCAAAGCGGATAGCGTGAAGGTTGGCTTCACCAACGATCTGGTGCTGTCGGTGCCGCAGGGTGATGCCGCCAAACTGAAGGTTCAGCTTGAAAGCCGCCAGCCGCTCAAGGCCCCGATCGCCAAGGGCGCACAACTCGGCACGCTGACGGTGACGCTGGACGGAAAACTGCTCGGCACCTACCCGGTGGTGGCACTGGAAGCGGTGGAGCAGGCAGGCTTCCTCGGCCGCCTGTGGGACGCCATCCGCTACTGGATCAAGAACCTCTGAGCGCTGGAGCAAGCACGATGTCGAACACCGAACTGCTTGAGTTTCCTTGCGACTTCCCGATCAAGGTGATGGGTGAGACGCGGGACGACTTCGCCTATACCATCGTTGAAGTGGTGCAACAGAACGCGCCGGATTTCGACGCCACCGGCGTCGAATTGCGCGCGTCGAGCGGCGGCAAGTACATCAGCCTGACCTGCACCGTGCGCGCCACATCGCGCGAACAGCTCGACAACATCTACCGTTCGCTGACCAGCCACCCCTTCGTGAAGGTGGTGCTCTGAACAGCCATTGGGCCGCGTGGCGCGCAGGCGGCCATCAGCGCGCGGGTATGGGGGAATAACCCCATCGCCCGCAGCGTTGCCCGGTTGGCGCCTGGCCGATAAAATCTCTTTTTTCGTCAAGCCCTTGCGTTGTTGCGGGGCAAGCGCCACCGCATGATCGCCCTGCCCCCTCCACTGCTGCGCAAGCCGTTCGGCCGCGTCGAGTACGAACCGACCTGGCACGCGATGCAGGCGTTCACACGCGCCCGCACCGGCGATACGCCGGACGAGCTGTGGCTGGTCGAGCATCCGCCGGTGTTTACACTGGGCCTCGCCGGCAAACCGGAACACCTGCTACGCGAAACCGGTATCCCGCTGGTAAAGATCGACCGCGGCGGCCAGATCACCTATCACGGCCCCGGCCAGGCGGTCGTGTATCTGCTGATCGACCTCGCGCGGCGCGAGATCAAGGTGCGCGAACTGGTGAGCCTGATCGAACAGGCGATCCTCGATGTGCTGCGCGGCTACGGGATTGATGCCCACCTCAAGGACGGCGCGCCCGGCGTGTATGTCGACGGTGCCAAGATTGCCGCGCTGGGCCTGAAGATCGCCAACGGCTGCAGCTACCACGGGCTATCGCTCAATTGCGACATGGATCTTTCGCCGTTTTCGGCGATCAATCCATGCGGCTATCCGGGCCTGGAATCAGCCCAACTGAAGGATTTCGGCGTCGTCGATCCACTCGACGTCGTGCATCGCAAACTGGCGGACGCGCTCGACGCGCGCTTCGCCCATCACCACGCTGCCCGCCGGGCAGCGGCCTGAAAGGACATCATGGCTGAAGTCGGCAAGAAGCTTCGCGGCGCGGACAAAACGGCGCGCATCCCGATCAAGATCGTTCCGGTGGCCGAAAAACTGCGCAAGCCGGAATGGATCCGCATCCGGCTGGGCGGCGCCGAGGAAACCGCGCGCTTTAACGAAATCAAGGACACGCTGCGCGACCACAAGCTGCACACCGTGTGCGAGGAAGCCTCCTGCCCGAACATCCATGAATGCTTCGGCAAAGGCACCGCCACCTTCATGATCATGGGTGACATCTGCACCCGCCGTTGCCCCTTCTGCGACGTGGGTCATGGGCGCCCGAACCCGCTCGACGAAAACGAGCCGGCCAACCTCGCCAAGACGATCGCGGCGATGCGCCTGCGCTATGTGGTGATCACCTCGGTGGATCGTGACGATCTGCGCGACGGCGGTGCCCAGCACTTCGTCGACTGCATCCGCGAAACGCGCGCCGCTTCGCCGAAGACCACCATCGAAGTACTGGTGCCGGACTTCCGCGGTCGCATGGACATCGCACTGAAGATCTTCGACCAGGCGCCACCCGACGTCATGAACCACAACCTCGAAACCGTGCCACGTCTCTACAAGGCGGCCCGCCCGGGTTCCGACTATGCCTACTCGCTGCAGTTGCTCAAGGAGTTCAAGGCGCGCCATCCAGACGTGCCAACCAAGTCCGGCCTGATGGTGGGCCTGGGTGAAACCGACGAGGAGATCCTCGAAGTGATGCGCGACCTGCGCGCCCATAACGTCGAGATGCTCACCATCGGCCAGTACCTGCAACCCTCCGGCGGCCACCTGCCGGTGCTGCGCTACGTGCACCCGGACACCTTCAAGATGTTCGAGACCGAAGCGCTGAAGATGGGTTTCAAGAACGCCGCCTGCGGCCCGATGGTACGTTCGTCCTACTGGGCCGACCAACAGGCCCAAGGCGCCGGGGTGGTCTGACACCTGCGCCAGCAACGGGCCCTATGACGACCTGCGCAGCGGCACGCACCCGATCAACGAGATCGCCTACCTGCTCGGCTTTGCCAAAATCGCCAGCTTCACGCGCCCCTTCCGCCGCTGGATCGGGCCGGACTCACACGCCCGACCGCCCGGACTGCGAAATCAGCGTCAGATGGGTAATCAACTCGCGCTGATAGGGTGACAGGGGCTGCTCGCGACGAAAGCACAGCTTCATCTCGCGGCTGCCCCAGGCATCATTGAGTTCGACGACCGCCAAGGGCACGGCGGCGGAACTGGCTGCGGCCGCCGAATGGGGCACCACCGCCACACCGACCCCCGCGCTAACCATGCGGCACACTGCATCGAAGGCGCGCACCTGGGCACGGATGCGCGGCCGCCGGCCTGCCTCACGCGCACGATCAAGCAAGAAACCGTGGATCGCGCTGTCGGCCGACAGGCTGACATAGTTTTCGGCGAGCGTATCGGCGTAGTTCAAACGCCCGCGGCTGGCGAACGGATGCTGGGGACTGCAGATCAGCACCAGCCGATCGGCACGGTAGGGCAGGAATGCCAGCTCCGGCCCGCCCACCTCGCCGGCAACGATGCCGACATCCGCGGCGCCGGACACCACCGCGCTGACGATCGCGGGGCTGGAATGCTCCTCCAGCAGCACGTCGACCTGCGGTTGCGCAGCCAGAAAACCGGCCAGATCCTGCGGCAGGCTGCCGCCGATTGCATTGGTGTTGGCGAAAAGGCGCACCACACCCGCCACGCCGCGCGCAAACGTACCGAGTTCCGCATCGAGCAGGGCGACTTCAGACAGGACGCGCCTCGCATGGCGCAGCATCGCCTCGCCAGCCGGTGTGAGTGCCACGCCGCGCGGCCGCCGCTCAAACAGCGGCGCGCCGGCTGCATCTTCAAGCCGCCGTATGCGCGCCGAGGCGCTGGCTGGTGCCAGATGCACCCGCTCGGCACCCTGCGTCAGGCTGCCCGTTGCAGCGATCGCGCCGAAGAGCTGGAGGTCGGTCAGGTCGTATCGCATGTCGCTTACGTTCGTCAAAAACGAATGATTACTTCGGAAAATACCGATTGTCCATACGGCAAGGAATCGAATCCAATTGATACCCCGTCGATTTATTGCAGTTTGCTCCGGCCCTTTCGTGTTCCGAAATTCCGAAACCAGTGGCTTCTTGCTCGCGTTGCTTGCCGCGCTTGGATTCTCCGCCAAGGCGATCTTCGTGAAGCTGGCCTTCCCGTACGGTGTCAGCCCGCTCGCGCTGCTTGCGCTGCGCATGGCTTTCGCCGCGCCGGTATTCGGATTCATCGCCTTGCGCAGTTCGCGCAATGCCGCGCCGCTCTCGGCCGGCGACTGGGTCGCGCTCACGGCGCTTGGCCTGCTCGGCTACTACGGGGCGTCGCTGCTGGACTTCATGGGCCTGCGCTACATCTCGGCCGGCCTCGAACGCTTGATCCTGTTCACCTACCCGACGATCACGATGCTGATCGCGGTTTTCGTGTTTAGCCGCAGCTTCTCGCTGCGTGACATCGGCGCGCTTGCGCTCACCTGGCTCGGCATTGCGCTGGCCTTCGCGCACGACCTGCAACTGTCGGCCGATACGGCCGCGGTCGCGATGGGCGGCGCGCTCGTGTTCGCCTCGGCGGTGTGCTATGCGCTCTACCTGACCGGCTGCGGCGAAATGGTGTCGCGCCTGGGTAGCCGGCGCTTTACGGCGCTGGCGATGTGCGTATCGACGGCCACCACCTTCCTGCATTTCGGCATGACGCAGCCCATTGAGAGTCTTGCCCAGCCGATGCCGGTGATCTGGCTGGCGCTCGCGATGGCGGTGTTCTCGACGGTGCTGCCGGTCTTCATGCTCAGTGCAGCGATCCGCGAACTGGGCGCCACGCGTACGGCGATGCTCGGCAGTGTCGGCCCGGTCCTGACGATCGGCCTCGGCGCGATCTTCCTGAATGAACCCCTGTCGGCCGCGCAATTGGCCGGCACCGTGCTGGTCGTGCTGGGCGTATCACTCGCCAGCAGCCCCGCCACCAAGAAACATGAGGCCTCCGCAGCGCTCAAGCGTGCGCAAGCCTAGTACCGGTGTTTCCTCCCTCAGGTCTTGTACCTTGAGTTCGGCGCGACGTTCCGACGTCGCGTTTTTTTTGGTCGCGTGGCTGTAAGTGGACGCTCGATCGCCGATGCTAGACTGGACTTCACCCCTCAATCAACGCGGACACCCCGCCATGCAACATACCGAATTCGCCAGCGACAACACCGCCGGGATCTGCCCCGAGGCGAGCGTGCCGCTGTTGGCGGAGAG
>JAJZLD010000111.1 GCA_021803785.1 Pseudomonadota bacterium
GCCGGGCCTCGCGAATCGGTGCCATGGTTTGCCGCCTACGTTTTCCTGACCCTGCTGACCGGCACCTTCGACTTCCTGCTTGCCGATTACCTCGTCGCCACACCGTCACCCGTGCCCTTGAAGGCCTCGATGGCCTTCTTCACGCTCAACTTCGCCACCATTTCCACGATCGTGTGGCTGCTGATGCGTTTCGCTATCGTTGAGCGGCAAAAGGCGCGCCGCGAACTTGAAGACGCCCACCGCCAGCTGCATGTCGAGCAGGAGCGCTCCGAGCGCCTGCTGCTCAACATCCTGCCTCACCCGGTTGCCCAACGGCTCAAGGACGACGACTGCACGATCGCGGATGGTTTCGCCGAAGTCACCGTGATGTTCGCCGACATCGTGAACTTCACCGAACTGGCTTCGGATATGACGCCGCAGCAGGTTTTCGGCATGCTGAACCGCGTCTTCTCGCAGTTTGATGAAATGGCAGAACGCCTGGGGCTTGAGAAAATCAAGACGATCGGCGACGCCTACATGGTCGCGGGGGGGCTCAATACCGATCTGCGCAACCCTTGCGAGGCGGTGGCACAACTGGCGCTCGACATGCGCGACTGGCTCGCCGGTGCTGGCGCGCGTGGCGCCAATCCGCTACGGGTGCGAATCGGCATTGGTACCGGGCCAGTGGTCGCCGGCGTCGTCGGCAAGAAGAAGTTCATCTATGACCTTTGGGGCGACACGGTGAACCTCGCGAGCCGGATTACCGGCGAGGGCGCCCCCGGGTCGATCCAGTGTGATGCCGCCACCTACGACCGGCTCCGCAATCGCTTCGTGTTCGACCCTCCGCACATTGTCCCGATCAAGGGCAAGGGCACGGTCGTCGTGCACCGCCTGTCAGCCCGTCGCGACCAGGTGGAGACCGCACCAGATCGGCCTCAGCGCGTCGTATCGCCGGCCTGAGGCCGATCCAGGCGGAAGCAAACGCCGCCATCCCGGTTTTCAGCCAGCCGCACACGCCACCCCAACAAGGCGGCCTCGCGCGCGAGTTGCATCAGCCCGACACCGAGTCCCGCGTCCGAGGCCACCGGCTCGTGCATCAAACGCTTGGCACGCTCCGGCGGCACCGCCATGCCGTCATCGCGAACCTCAAGCGCAAAACCACACCCCTCCCCGCACAGATGTACCGCAATCGTCGGCCGGCCGCGGGAATCAGCTTTGTCGCGTGCGTTCTGCACACAGTTGTCGACGAATCGATCGAATAGGCCCGCCGGCACGCTCAACATCGGATCAGGGCTACCGACGCACGCCACATCGTGCAATCGAGCCTGCAGTCGCGCCCACCAGTCGGGCAGCATGATCGACTCGCTTGCATCGGGGCCGGGCTGGCGCAACTTGTCCAATGTCAGCCGCAGACGCGCGGCCAAAGTGGGCAGCTGGCGCTGGAGCAGCGCTTGCGTTCCCTCCGGGTCGCGACTAAAACCGCTCTCCGCCGCGTAGAGAATCGCCTCAAAGGACTGCAGCAGATTCTTTACATCGTGGGTCAGCCGCGCGCCGGTTTCATGGATCGCACGCAAATAGCCAATCTCGGCAAGGTCGGCCGCCTGTCGCCGGGACAGCAGGAACTCCGCAAGGATGTTGACCATCAATTCCCAGCGCCAGCGTGTGACCGCATCCGCCGTGCCACGCGTGCCGATGGTCACCACCAGATCACCGTGCGTAATCCGGTTCGTATGGCGACCGAGGCGCCCGACACTGCCATCGAGCCCCGGCTCCGCCTGCCAGGCGACACCCGTAACACCCGGCAACTCCAGCATCCGGCTCGCCGCGGCGGCAAGAAAGGCCGTCGCCGAGGGCGCATTGCGCGCTTCTTCCGATACCTCGCCCAGCCATTCCTCAAGCGGCAATGACCCTGCCAATGCGCGGCGCGACAACAGCAGCGCCACACCCGAATAGCCACCCCTCGGATTCCAGAGCCAGCCCAACATGAGCAGCACAACGGCGACCGAGCCCACCGACTGAAGCAGCGCGCGCTCGTAAGAGGCGCCCGTCAGAAACATGAAGGCCAGCGCTGTCAGCACAATCACGCCCACCGCCAGCATCGCAGTAGCCGCGGCGGCGAAGTCCGGCAGGGCGCCCGCACGCTGCCGCCGCTTCGTCAGCGCAGCCAGGGCAACCAGGACGACGATCACGTAGCCGCTGTCACGGGCGAGCCGCGCGAGCAGACGTCGCACGTCCGGATCCAGCGGCACGCCGAGCGGCACCACCCAGGCCAGCAGAACGAGTGCGAGATAGCCGAAACCGAGCAGATCGGGCAACCGGTCCCGCCGAGCGCTACGGCTGGCCGCCTGCGCAACGACCAAGCCAGCCAACATGCAGAGCCATACCGAGAGGCTCACCCAGCCCAGGGCCCACTGAAAAGCAACAAGCCCCGCGAGCAGCAGCACCAACGGCATCACATCAAGCCGGCGGTTGGCCGACACCATGGGCTGCCAAAGCAGAAACGCACCCAAGTGCGCCGTCAGCAACATGCGGCCGGCCCAGCCGTCAAACCCCGCCACCAGCGCAAGTTGCAGACACGCCAACATCGCGGCCAGCGCATGGCCTGGCTTGCGCACCGTGTCGCGCCAATGGTCGCCGGCGCTCACTGCCATTTCGACGATGCGTCCAGATTACGTCGTAATAGCGTCGAATTTTCGACACCATACCCCCGGCCGCGATGTCGCACTTGCGCCAAACCCGCAGTATCACTGGACTGCGGCACCGCCCGCGGTCGGGCATGGATCCTGCTAATCATTTCAGGCACACAGTCTCCAACGGAACTCCATCATGAAACGGCAAACCGGCTTCACCTTGGTCGAGATGGCAATTGTATTGGTCATCATCGGTCTGCTGCTTGGCGGCGTCCTCAAAGGCCAGGAGTTGATCGAGAGCGCCAAAGTCAAGAACATCGCCCAGGACATGCGGGCCATATCGGTCGCGGTACTGACCTACCAAGACAAGTATCGGGCTCTCCCTGGAGACGATAGAAACGCGCCAGCGCGTTGGGCGGGGGCCTGCGTTCCGCCTGCGGCTACTGCCGGCAATGGGCTAATCGACGGTGCGGATTGGAACGCCGCAGGCACAACCGAACCGGCTTGCGTGTGGGATCACCTGCGGCGAGCCAACCTCCTGACCGGAGATCCGGCAGCAGGAAACCCAACCCATGCCGACGCAGGAATGTTTGGCGTCGTTAGTTCCAACGCGAATGCCGCAGTGAACGACACGCCAGGCACACTGATCGTTTGTGCCGACAACATCCGGGGCCGCCACGTTGTCCCGCTGGACGCCATGCTGGATGACGGACAGGTTGGAACCGGCTCAATGCGTTCGCGTCTGGGCCCTAGCGGCACGCCGGCGGCCGCGCAGAGCGCGCCTATCAATGAAGGCGCCTCCTACGAAGTCTGTATGGGGTTCTAATTCCCGAGTGTGCGAACGGGCCGCATAGCGGCCCGTTGTCATTTACACCCCCTGCAGCAGCCTTGCCTCAGCCGTCGCAAGCGACTCTGGCGTCCCCAGTAGCACCACCACGTCGCCGATCTCGAACACCAGATCCGGTTCGGGATTGATCGCGCGAACCCCACGCCGGCGCACCGCGGACACTTTCGCCCCCGCCTCCGGCAAAGCCAACTCGGCGATCGATCGCCCAATACAGCCGGCGCCGTCAGGCAAAGCCACTGAATGCAGGCGCTCAAGCGTAGCGTCCGGGTCATCCGCGGCGTCGGAGCGCCCGTGGAAGTAGCCACGCATCAGCGCGTAGCGCTGCGAGCGGATATCACGCACGCGGCGAATCACACGCGATAGCGGCACGCCGGTCAGCGCCATGGTGTGGCTGGCCAGCGTAATGCTGGTCTCAAAGATGTCGGTGACGACCTCGGCAGCCCCCGCAGCCGTCAGCTTCTCAAGCTGCGCTTCTTCAAGCGCCCGAACAACCACCGGGATGTCAGGTCTCAATTCACGCACCAGATCCGTAACCCGACACGCAGAGCCCACGTCCGCGTAGGACACCACGATCGCAGCGGCGCGCGCCACCCCTGCGGCAATTAGCGTTTCGCGACGCGCGGCGTCACCGTACACAACGGTTTCTCCGGCCGCCGCGGCTTCACGCACACGATCGGGATCCAGATCAAGGGCGACGTAGCCAACGCCTTCCTGCTCGACGAAGCGCGCCAACAGCTGACCCGTGCGGCCATACCCACAGATGATCACATGCCGTTCGGTCGTCATCGATTGCGCAGCCACGCGTGTAAGCTCCATCGAGCGCAGCAGCCACTCCGACGCGACGAAGCGCATCACCAGCTTGTTGCTGGCTTGAACGATGAAGGGCGCAACCAGCAGCGACAGCACCACCGCGGCAACCGCGGCCTGAATCAGCGCATCGCTGCCAAGTTTGTTGGCCGACATTTGCGACAGCAGCACGAAGCCGAACTCACCGCCAGCACACAGCCACAAGCCGCTGCGTACCGCGTTGCCCGGCGTGGCGCCGAAAAGACGCGCTGCCGCAAACACCACCGCGAATTTCGTCGCCAGAATGCCAACCAGCATGCCCAGCACCAACAACAGATGCCCGAAGATCACCCTCGCATCGAGGAAGGTGCCAACCGTGACGAGGAAGAGCCCGAGCAGCACGTCGCGGAACGGCTTGATGTCCTCTTCCACGCGATAGCGATACTCGGTCTCAGAGATCAACATGCCGGCCACAAACGCGCCCAGCGCCAGCGACAGGCCAAAGTGCTCGGTTAGCCAGGCCAGGCCCAGCGTCACCAGCAACACATTGAGCATGAACAGTTGCGACGAACGCCGCCGGGCCACCAACAAAAACCAGCGCCCGAGCAGGCGCTGCCCGAAATACAGCACGATCGCCAACAAAACCGTGGCCTTGAGGCCCGCAAGCAAGAGCAACTGCAGTTGCGCCTCGGGCGGCTGAGAAAGCGCCGGGATCAGCACGAGCAAAGGCACCACAGCAAGATCCTGGAACAGGAGCACCCCCATCACCATGCGGCCATGGGGTGCATCAAGCTCCATCCGATCAATCAGCAGTTTCGACAGCAACGCGGTGGAGGACATCGCGAACGCCCCCCCCAGAACCAGCGCAGCCCCCGGCTGCACACCCAGCAGCGTGCCGAATCCAAGTGTCAGCAGCGTCGTCGCCCCGACCTGCGCCGCACCGAGGCCGAACACCAGCCGCTTCATGCTCATCAAATGGGGTAGCGAGAACTCAAGCCCAATCGTGAACATCAGGAGCACCACGCCGAATTCTGCGAGAGCACGCGCGCTCGACTCATCCGGTATCAGGTTCAGTCCCGCCCGGCCGATCAACGCACCGACGGCGAGGTAGGCCAGTTCGCCCGGCAGGCGCATGCGGTGAAACAGCATCACACCGACCACGGAGGCGGCAAGCAGCAACAGGACAAAATCGAGCGTATGCAACGGCGACATGGGCGTGGTGGCAGCGGGCCTCACCTCGAAAGGGCGGCAGGACCCGTCTGTTATAATGAGTGTCGAGTTTAACCGTTGCGCGACCATGCAAGAAACCAAGCCACAAGCCGTTTCCCGGGCGACCGACGACGAATTGCTGTCACTCGGTCGCGACGTGCTGTCGATCGAAGCCGACGCGGTTCTGACCCTGGCGCGCAGACTGGACGCCAGTTTCGTTGCTGCAACCCGGATGATTCTGGGTGCCAGCGGTCGCGTCATCGTTACCGGCGTCGGCAAATCCGGCCACATTGGCCGCAAGCTCGCCGCCACCTTTGCCTCCACCGGCACGCCGGCCTACTTCGTACACGCAGCCGAGGCGGCGCATGGCGATCTAGGCATGATCACAGCGTCGGATGTCGTGATTGCGCTGTCGAACTCCGGCACCACCGGCGAGGTCCTGACGATTGCCCCGCTGATCAAACGCCATGGCGCGCACCTGATTGCGATTACCGGGAATCCGTCATCAGCACTGGCCAAGCTTGCGGACGTGCATCTCGACGCGACGATCGAGCGCGAGGCCTGCCCGCTGAACCTCGCGCCGACCGCCAGCACCACCGCAGCCCTTGCATTGGGCGACGCGCTTGCGGTTGCACTGCTCGATGCGCGCGGCTTTGGCCCGGACGATTTCGCCCGTTCGCATCCTGGTGGTGCGCTGGGTCGCAGGCTGCTGACCCGCGTGTCCGACGTGATGCGCACCGGGGAGCGAATCCCCCGCGTACCGGAGAGCGCCACTTTTGCCGAAGCGCTACTTGAGGTCACCCGCGGCGGCATGGGCATGACCGCAATCGTGGACAATCAAAACCACGCTATTGGCATCTTCACCGATGGCGACCTTCGCCGCCTGCTTGGTGCCGAAACCGACATGCGCGGCCTGAAGGTCGCCGACGTAATGCACCGCAATCCGCGCAGCATCGCACCCGATGCGCTCGCTGCAGAAGCTGCCGCAACGATGGAGCGCGCACGCATCAACCAGATTCTGGTGATCGACGATGCACAGCAACTGGTCGGCGCCCTGAATACGCACGACTTGATGGACGCGAAGGTAATCTGATGGATCGCGCACACGAACGCGCAGCACGCCTCAAACTGATGGCCTTCGACGTCGACGGCGTACTGACCGACGGAACCATCTGGTTCACCGCAGAGGGCGACGTCATGAAGGGTTTTTCGACCCTTGATGGCCATGGCCTGCGCATGCTGCAGATGGCCGGCATCGAACTCGCGATCATCACCGGCCGCCGCTCCAAGGCACTGGAACAGCGTTGCGCGAATCTTCAGATCGAGCGCCTCTATCAAGGCGTAGAAGACAAGCGCGCGGCGCTTCACAGCCTGCTTGGCGATCTCAAGCTCGAACCGGCTCAGGCGGGCTACATGGGTGACGATGTCGTGGACCTGCCGATCCTGCGTGCATGCGGCTTCTCGGCAACCACGTCGGATGGCCACGCGCTGGTGCGCAATCACGTGGATTGGGTTGCGGGCAGACCCGGCGGGCGCGGTGCGGTGCGCGAAGTCTGCGACTTCATCCTCGCAGCGCAAGGCAAGCTCGACGCCGTCCACGCCCGTTATCTGGCCGACTAATGAAGCGCACCTGGACCGGTCTGTTTCCGCTGCTTCTTGCGGCTTTGCTGGCTGGCACGGCGTTCTGGCTCGAACGCTACGTCAGCGGCCAAGCCACGCGAGCCGATGGCCGCTTTCGGCACGATCCGGACATGGTTGCGACCCGCACGGTGCAAGAGCGATTCGACGCCACCGGCAAGCGACTGTACGTGCTGGAAGCCGCCGTCGCGCGCCACTACCCCGATGACGACAGCACGCACGTCGAGGAGGCGAACCTGCAGCACTTCGGCAAACCGCAGACGCTGCATGTCACCGCGCGGCAAGCCCGCATTTCAGGGCCGGGCGACGAAGTGTTCCTGAGCGGTGAAGTACGCGGCCGTCGCGACGCCGCAGAAGGACTGCCAGAAATGACCTTCGAAACCAGTGAAATCACCGTGCGCCCCGACGAAGAGAAAGCCGTCACCGACAAGCCGGTGCACATGACGCGCGGCCAATCGGTAATCGACGGTGTCGGCTTGGAAATTGACCAGATCAACGGCGTTGCGACCATCGGCCGGGTCCGCGCAACGCTCTATCGCAATACGAAGGGACGCGGGCAATGACTCTCGCACGCATCGCAAGTCCGCTGCTGCTCGCAGGCGTTCTGTTGGCGTCATCAACACTGGCCCACGCCGAACGCGCTGACCGAGACAAGCCGGTCAACATCGAAGCGGACCGTGTCACCGTCGACGACAAGAACAAGGTCCAGATCTTTGAGGGCCGAGTAAAACTCACGCAAGGCACGCTGACGATCCTGTCAGACAAGGTGGTCGTCACCCAAGACATCGAAGGCTTCCAGAAGGGCGTCGCCACCGGAGGTCAAGGTGGGCTTGCGCGCTTCCGCCAGAAACGCGAGCAGAAGGACGAGTGGGTGGACGGCGAAGCCGAGCGGATCGAATACGACGCGAAAACTGATCTGGTTCAGCTTTTCAACCGCGCCAAGGTGGTGAGCGGCAAGGATGATGTGAGCGGCCAGTACATCAACTACGACGGCTACAACGAGACCTACCTCGTCACCAACGGCCCCAACGCCACCGTCGTCCAGAACACTGACGCACGCGTCAAAGTCACGATTCAGCCTAAAAAGCAGGACGCCGCCGGCAAACCCGCCGGTACCGGCCAGCGCTAGGCATCTCGCCCACGGCCGCCCCGGGGGGTGCGGCCTTCAGGCACATCCATCGGAGGGGGAATGGACTACCAGACGATTCTGGTCGAACGCCGTGCGCGTGTCGGCCTCATTACGCTGAACCGGCCCAAGGCGCTCAATGCCTTGAACGATGCGCTGATCGACGAGTTGGGCGCCGCGTTGAACGGTTTTGAGCGCGACGACGATATCGGCGCGATCGTCATCACCGGGTCGGAAAAAGCCTTCGCTGCTGGCGCCGACATCAGCGCAATGGCCGAACTGGACTATATCGACGTCTACAAGTCCGACTTCATCACCCGCAACTGGGAGCGCATCAAGAACTGTCGCAAGCCGATCATCGCCGCGGTAGCGGGATTCGCCTTGGGTGGCGGCTGCGAACTCGCAATGATGTGCGACATCATCATCGCGGCCGACACGGCGCGCTTTGGGCAGCCCGAAGTCAAGCTTGGGATTCTGCCCGGCGCCGGCGGCACCCAACGCATGCCACGCGCAATCGGCAAAGCCAAAGCCATGGATCTGTGCCTCACCGCCCGGATGATGGACGCGCTCGAAGCCGAGCGAGCCGGCTTGGTGTCCCGCGTCGTGCCGGCCGAACGCCTGCTCGACGAAGCCCTTGCCGCGGCGGAAACCATCGCAAGCTACTCACTACCTGTCGTCATGATGATAAAGGAGTCGGTCAACCGCGCGTATGAAAGCAGTCTTGCCGAAGGGCTTCTGTTTGAGCGGCGGGTATTCCATGCAGCCTTCTCGCTTGCGGACAAGCGCGAAGGCATGAGCGCGTTTCTCGAAAAACGCGCAGCGCGGTTCACACATCGCTGAAGCCAGTCGCCACGCCGTCATTCTCATGTCATGCGGCATAGCGCAAACTGCGCGTCGGGAGACCGCAAAGCGCATCGAGTCACGACAGAAACTTGCAATCAGATCAGTGAATTAGATCACCGTCGGCTTGACCGCCCAGTCAGATATTGCACCGCAACAAAAAATGCTTGACGCGACCAAAGTCGCCTCTATAAT
>JAJZLD010000112.1 GCA_021803785.1 Pseudomonadota bacterium
TGCGCTGTCAAGCCGTCGTTGCGCAGCAGGCGCATCGCCTGCGCTTCGGTCATGCCCAGCGTATGCACGCTGTAGTCCAGGATCGTGTTGCACACCACGCGCAGCGCCCACTTCGCGTAGATCAGCTCCATCTCCGGCTCGTGGTTGCCCCAGCCGGATTCGAGCATCATCCGCTCGGCGTACACCGCCCAGCCTTCGATCATTGCGCCGTTGCCGAGCAGGCTTTTCACCAGGCTGGGCGAGCGGTTGGCGTAGACCAGCTGCGCGTAGTGGCCAGGCACCGCTTCGTGGATGTTGAGGATCTGCAGCATCCAGTGGTTGTATTCGCGCAGGGTGCTTTCCTGCTCGGCGGCGGGCTCGTTGTCGAGCGGATCGACGTTGTACCAGGTGGTCGCTGCTGGGTCGAAAGGGCCGGGGGCATCGATCGAAGCGCCAGCCACGCCGCGTTTGTGCAGCGGTGTCTCGCGCACCTGCAGCGGTTTGTCCGGGTCCAGCGTCAGCAAGTCGTGATCGCGAACCCAGGCTTCAAGCTGCGGGATCTGCCGCTTCACTTCGTCAACGAAGTCTGCCGCCGCGACGTGACGTTCCGAGAGCTTGCCGATCAGCTGGCTGATGCGCTCCAGCCGCGTGGCAGGCAGCGGCGTATCGGCGAAATACTTGGGCCACAGTGTTGCGGCGAGCGCATCCATCTTCGCGTGCAGGCGCTCCTTCTCGGTCAGCGCGGCGCGGTAGAGCTGCGTCGGTGTCAGATCGGTCTGGATGTCGTAGGCGAACTTGCGCGCATACAGCGCTGGCCCGATGCGGAAGCTGCGTGCCTCGCCGTGCGTCAGGCGCGGCAGCATTGCTTCGAGATGCGCGATCCATTCACGCACCGCTTGCCGCGCGAGCGACGCGCGCGTGCGCAGCTCGGCAAGGCGCGCTTCGTCGAGCGTCGAGTCGTTGATCGCCGATTCGAGCGGCGTGCCAAGCAGATCGAGCACGCCCTGGCTTTGCTGGATCGCGAGTCGCGTGTGTTCCAGCGTCGGGCGACGCACTGTGTGCCGGGCTGCCGTGTAGTAAGCGGGTACCTGTGCGAGGCGGGCCGAGATCGTGAGCAGGCGGGCGTCGCGCGGCGCGTAGTCGCGCGTCAGCAGGATCGAGAAGCCTTCGCCGATGTTCCATTCGCTCGGATCCCATTCCAGGTTGCGGAACTGGCTGCGGTACCACTGGATGCTGCGTAGCTGGTTCTCGATCAACGCGCGGTCGACGCGGTTCGATTCGGACAATTGCCCGACCGGGTGGCGCGCGAGTTGCCCGAGCCATTTCTGTGCGAACGCAAGATCTGCCGCGGGGTCTGG
This sequence comes from Pseudomonadota bacterium, assembly GCA_021803785.1. Taxonomy (GTDB): domain Bacteria; phylum Pseudomonadota; class Gammaproteobacteria; order Burkholderiales; family Rhodocyclaceae; genus Niveibacterium. The sequence continues at coordinate 1,338 of JAJZLD010000112.1, forward strand.
AATGGCGAGGCGCTGCGCGTCGCGATACTGGCCGACCTGCAAGGCCCATTCCGGGTTTTGTGTCAGCAGGGCGTCGATGAAGCCCCGCTTGAAGGTGTCGAAGTTCGCATCGGCGCGCGAGACCGGATTGGTGGGTACAACCGGCGCCACATCGGCATTCGCCGGCGGCGCCGCAGCAAACAGGCTGGCGATCAGCGCGGCGGCGACCGAATGGCGCATCTCGGGCTTCTTCACGCTGCGGCCTCCACTTGCACCAGGCAGTCGTAGAAGGTCGGGCCGTTGCCCAGGTCGGTGAGCGCTTGCGAGGTCACCGCGTTGGCGTTTTCACCGTCGCCGGAGAGTTTCTGCCACCAGATCGACGGCGCGCTGACCACGCCGGCGCGCACACCGGGCTGTGCCGCATCCACCCTCAAGGTTGCGTGGAAGGCGCCACGGTCGTTGAAGATGCGCACACGCTGGCCGTCGGCCAGGTTGCGCGCGGCGGCGTCTTGCGGATGCATGTCGAGCCAGGGCTTGCCCTCGGCCTTCAAGAAGCGCGGGATGTTGGCAAACGTGGTGTTGAGGAAGTTGCGCGCAGGTGGGCTGATGAAGGCGAGCGGGTAGTTTGCCGCCAGCGCCGGGTTGGAGGTTGGCCCCTCGTGCGGAGGCACGTAGGTCGGCAGCGGGTCGTGGCCCTGTGCCTCAAGCGAGGCGGAGTAGAACTCGCACTTGCCCGAAGGCGTCGGGAAGCCGCCCTTGGCAAAGGGGGCGAACGGCGTTGGCAGCGCCATGCGCTGGAAGCCTGCGCGCTTCATCGTTTCCCAGTCGAAACCGGCATTGCGCGGATGATCCTTGCGGAAGGCCTGCGCCGCGATGGTCTCGTCGTCCTCGGTGAAGCAGGCCTCGGTGAAGCCCATGCGGCGCGCCAGTTCGCGGAACACCCAGGTGTTGGGCCGTGCCTCGCCGAGCGGATCGATTGCCGGCACGTTGGCGAGCGCGTTGAGATGGCCGTAGCTCTTGTGCACATCCCAGTGTTCGAGCTGGCTGGTCGCCGGCAGCAGGATGTCGGCGTAGTCCGCGGTGTCGGTCTGGAACAGCTCGTGCACCACCACAAACAGATCCTCGCGGCCGAAACCGGCGCGCACCTTGTTCGAATCCGGCGCCACCGCAACCGGATTCGAGTTGTAGACCATGATCGCGCGTACTTTAGGGTCGTCGCGATACAGCAGCTCGTCGCCGATCGTGCTCATGTTGATCGTGCGCGGCGGGAAGCGCGGGTCGTCCGGATAGAGGTCGGGGCGTTCCAGCGCCGCGCCGTCTACCGCATAGGTGCCGGAGGTCGACAACAGTACGCCGCCGGCGGCGTGGCGCCAGTGACCGGTCAGTGCGGGGAGGCAGGTGATCGCACGCATTGCGCTGCCGCCGCCTGCGCAGCGATTGAGCCCGTAGTTGACGCGGATCGCAGCGGGCTTGGCGCTGCCGTATTCGCGCGCGAGCTGTTCGATGTCGGCGGCGGCAAGCCCGGTTTCGCGTGCGGCACGTTCGGGTGTCCACGCGCGTACCCGCTCCGCCAGTTGTTCGAACCCAAGTGTGTAGTCGCGGATGTAGTCGTGGTCGAGCAGCTTGTCGCGCACCAGCGCATGCATCATCGCCAGCGCCAGCGCGCCGTCGGTGCCGGGGTAGGGCTGCAGGTGCCAGTGGCTCTTCTCGGCAGTCTGGGTGCGCAGCGGGTCGATGCAGACGACGCGCGCGCCGCGCCGTTTGGCTTCCTGCACCCGGCTCCACAGATGCAGGTTCGAGACGACCGGGTTGGCGCCCCAGATGATGATGTAGGGCGCATCCGCGAAGGCTTCCGGGTCGGTGCCGAGCGTCGCGCCGATGGTTGCCTTGTAACCCTGGAAGCCGGCTTCGGCGCAGATCGTGCGGGCGAGGAAGGAGGCGCCCAGGCGGTGGAAGAAGCGCCGATCCATCGAGCTGCCCTGCACTAGGCCCATGGTGCCGGCGTAGCTGTATGGCGTGATTGCGCGCGGGTCGTCCGCCGCGATTGCCTTGAACTTGGCAGCGATGGTGTCGAGCGCCTCGTCCCAGCTGATCCGTTCGAACTTGCCTTCGCCCTTCTTGCCGACACGCTTCATCGGGTACTGCAGGCGCTGCTCGGAGTAGGTGCGTTCAAGGTAGAAGGCAACCTTGGTACACAGCGCGCCATTGGTGATCGGCAGATCGGGCGCGCCCTGGATCTTTGTTGCGCGACCGTCCTCAACGGTGACGAGCATGGCGCAGGTATCGGGGCAGTCGTGGGGGCAGGCTGCGCGCACGACGCGCTTGCCGGCAGTGGGGGTGATTTCGCTCATGGCGCTCGCTCCGGGGGGCCGGCGGGTAGCCGGAAAGCGAGATTCTATGTGTTCTGGCGGGCGCGAGTCACACCCGCGTGCGTGCTGCTCGCGCGTGGCGTGCTGCCGTGTTGCGACCAGCGCGCCGCGCTAAGAGATGTCCCCCAGTGGCAGCTGCACCCGCAACCCGGGTGGGGCGAGCGTGATCCGCGGATAGCCGACGGCCTTTTGATTGCGGAGCAGATGCCGGATCAGCGTTGCGCTGCCGAGTTGCCGACTTTGCCCGACCACGTGGGTCTCCGATTGCATGCCGGAGGGCGTCGGGTCGTGTCCGAGTCGCAACTGGATATCGACGCGTGTCGCCGCGAGGGTTGTGCTCCATCGATGCGCAGCTCACCCCAATTGCGGGCGCTCGCGCCATGCGCAGCAAGGCCGGCAAGCGCCGCCGAGACGGCAAGCGTGACCGATCTTCGTGGCGGTCGATGCATGCCGGTCCTCTTTGGGGATGTCGGGGCTTTCAGGGCGCCGAGGGGTCCGGCTGCAGAATCGCTACGCTGCGCGTGCCGGATGGCAGATCGGTGGCCGGCAGGTACGCAATCGCTTTGTTGTCGGCAGCCAGGCGTCCAAGTAGCGCGGGCATGTCGAGTTGCTGCGGCGGGCGGCCGGCGCCGGTGAAGACCAGCTTCGCGCGTAGCGCTCGCATCATGGTCAGGTTCTTCTGCGCCAGCCGCATGTAAAAAGCACCGCGTGTCGGATCGCTCTCGGGCAGGTCGATCGGGTGGAAGTCGCCACGCCTGTCGAGCACGAACATGGCGTAGACCTCGTCGCGCGTCATCAGGCGGATCGACGAATCGCTGCGCACCACGACCGCGATGGTACCGACGCTGTTGGAGTCGGTGGCCACGACACCCCCGCAGGTCGCCAGCAAACATGCCAGCAGCAGCCCGCGTAGCCAGTCAGAACTGATAATCCAGCGCAAGCGAGAGCACATTGATCGGGTCGGTACGGCCGATGAATCCGGGTTGCGGGTTGACGAACATGCCGCGCGAATTGTCTTCGTCCAGCTTGAGCCGGTCGTACTGCAGCTTGAGCGCTGCGCCACCCGGCAGGTCGTAGCGCACGCCGGCGCCAATGCGCCGTTGCGCCAGGCCGATCAGCGTGGCGTTGTAGAAAGCGGACAGCGCCGCGCCGCCGGGCGTGCCGCTTGGCAATAGCTTCGGCGACAGATCGCTGTTCTGCCATTGGCGCCCGGCCGTCACAAAGGGCGTGAAGGCGCCGATCGTGTAGCCGCCCACGGCGTACCAGCCCCGTACCGCGTAGATCAGCAAGGTGTCGGAACTGCGCCGCACCGCTTCCGTTTTGAATGACCACGGCGCGCCGAGGTATTCGAAGCCTAGGCTGACTTGCGAAACCGGGAACCAGTCGGTGGGGTAGGCGGCCGCCATTTCGCCCGCGACCGGTTGGCTGGGTGCCAATGCGGCGAGCGCGTCGTGCAGCGACGCCAGCGGTGCCGAGTGCACCCTTGCCTGGGTGCGAAAGCCGCCGAGGTAGGCCCGCCAGACCTCACCGCCGAGTTCGACGCTACCGGCCGCGACACGGCGCAAATCGACTGAAGAAACGCCGGTCCTCGAGGCAGTGTCGAAGTCCGTCTGCCCGAAGCCGGCGCGCAGTTGCAGGTAGCCGCCCTCGATGTTGTGGCGCCAACGCAGCGATGCGCCGTCAAGCGACGTCATCGGCAGATGAAAATAGGTTTCGGGCTGCGGCGTGGTGGTCAGTCGTGCATGACCGAGCCAGCGCACCTCGGAATCCATCATGGCCGGGAACGGGGTGCGCCCGGCACGTATCTTTACCGCGTCCGACGGTTGCCAGCCGACAAAGAGCCAGTCCATGCGCGGCCTGAAATCATCGTGTGTGTCATTCGCGAGTACGCCCTGCGCGACGACTGTGACGCCGGATACCGGCGGCGTCCACAAGGCTTGCAGGCCGAGGATCGAATCGTTCTGGAAGTCCCACTCGCGACTCCGGTCCGAGCCTGCACTCAGGTAGTTCGCGCTGCGGTAGTCGGCCGCACCGCCGCTGTCGGCCCGCGTGGCGACCAACGTCGCAAAGCCGTTCAGGTGGAGCTCGCCGGCCGTTTCGGACGACATCTCGACTGCCTGGGCCGTCACCGGGCATGCGATGCAGCAGGCAAAGAGGAGGGCGTAATGCGGCATGGCCATATCGATGCTTACGACATGGCACACGGCAAACTTGAGCGGTGATCGTCGCGACCCTCAGGGTCGCGGAGGAGGGGTCAGCGGGGTGTCGTGCTGTCGCTGGTTAATTCCATGAAGCGGGCACGGTCGTCGTCGAAGCGCTGGCGGATCAGATCTGCCTCGCGTGTCTTCTGTACGATCACGCTGCGTAGCGCGGCCAGTTCGGAATCGGTGGCCGTGATCTCCTCGCGCAAGCTTGCTGGGGCGGGCTTGCCCTTCAATGCGGCGATGCGGGTTTCGAGCGACTTGCGTTCGGCGACAAGCTCACGCTCGCGACGACGCAGGTTGTTGATTTCCTGCGTGGCGCTCTGCATGATCTGGTCCCGTCGCGCTTCGATCTCGCTGACCGAGCTGTAGCTTTCGAGCAGTGCCTTGTCGCGCCGCCGACGCTCGGCGACACGCGCTTCCGCGTCGCGCCGGGCTTTTTCTTCGAGCGCCCTGCGGGCGCGCGCTTCGGGCGTCAGCGGGGCCTCCACATCGCGTTTGGTCGCGCCGCTGCGCGACAATTCCTTGTACGCGCGGTTGTAGCAAGCCTGCGGCAATGGGTCGCCGCAGACCTTGTGACCGGCACCGTCCTCGCAGCAGAACACGCGTTCGCCGGCGGCATGGGCCGCCGACGCGGCGAATAGCGAGAGGAGCAGAAGCAGCCGGTCAGGCCGCATCGCCGATGCCCCACTGGCGACGATAGGCCTGCACGGCATCCAGATGTGTTGTCAGCTGAGGGTTACTACCCAGGTAGCCAATCAGGTCGACCAGGGTGGCGACGGCGACGACCGGAACGCCGAACTGGCTGCGCACCTCCTGCACCGCGGAGAGCGCGCCGGTGCCACGCTCCATGCGATCCAGGGCGATCACCACGCCGGCGAGCTCGGCGCCCTGAGCGTGGATGATTTCGACCGATTCGCGGACCGAAGTGCCTGCCGAAATCACATCGTCGAGCACCAGTACGCGTCCCTTGAGCGGTGCCCCGACCAGCGTGCCGCCTTCGCCATGATCCTTGGCTTCCTTGCGGTTGAAGCAGAACGGCACGTTGTGGCCACGCTCGGCGAGCCGGATCGCGGTGCCCGCAACCAGCGGGATGCCCTTGTAGGCGGGGCCGAACAGCGTATCGAACTCGATGCCGGAGCTGGTAACGGCGTCGGCATAGTAGCCGCAGAGCTGTCCGAACGATGCGCCATCGTCAAACAGTGCAGAATTGAAGAAGTAGGGCGACAGACGGCCTGCCTTGGTTTTGAATTCACCGAAACGCAGCACGCCTTTTGCGACGGCGAGGGCAAGAAAATCGCGGCTAAAATTCACAGTGGTCCTAATTTCATATTTGGCGCTTTTGCCGCGCCTGCCAGTTCGTAAAATATTCCGACAAATCGCCCTGCCGATGTTACGCGTCATCACACTCAACCTCAACGGCATCCGTTCCGCGGCCAGCAAAGGATTTTACGAATGGCTCGCGGAGCAGCACGCCGACCTCGTGTGTCTTCAGGAAATCAAGGCACAGGAGGCCGATCTGGCTGAAAACCTGCGCTCGCCCGCGGGCTGGCATGCGCGGCTGCATTGCGCCGAGAAAAAAGGCTATAGCGGCGTGGGCGTGTTCTCGCGCGCGCAGCCCACCGGCTGGGTGGAAGGTCTGGGGCAGGCCGAGTTCGACGCCGAAGGTCGCTACCTCCAGGCCGATCTGCAGACTTCGATTGGCCCCCTCTCGGTGATCTCGCTGTATTTGCCCTCTGGCTCGAGTTCCGAAGAGCGTCAGGCGGCGAAGTTCCGTTTCATGGATGTATTCCTGCCGCACATGGCCGCCCTGCGCGCGAGCGGGCGCGAGGTGATTGTCTGTGGTGACTGGAACATCGCGCACCGCGAAGCGGATCTGAAGAACTGGAAATCGAACCAGAAGAACTCCGGTTTCCTTCCGGAAGAGCGGGCCTGGCTGAGCCGCCTGTTTGACGAGCAGGGTTGGGTGGATGTGTACCGACGCCTTCACCCCGACACGACCGACGCCTGTTACACATGGTGGTCGAACCGTGGTCAAGCCTGGGCAAAGAATGTCGGTTGGCGTCTGGATTACCAGATCGCCACGCCGGGTATCGCCGCGCTGGCACGCACGGCGAGTGTCTTCAAGGATCAACGCTTTAGCGATCACGCGCCGCTGACGATCGACTACGAGCTTGCCTTGCAGGTGTGACGCGCCCGACATTGCCGCGCTTGAGGCGCCGGGAGTAAGCTTGAGACAAATTGGATTGCGGCGGGCGCCGCAATCGTTGTGACCGCAACCGGAGATAGCCATGAGCGAGATGACGCAAGCTACACGTGACAAGATGATCGCGGATTTCAAGCTGGTGATCAGCGACGCCGAGCAGCTCCTGAAACTGACCGCTGACGACGCCTCGGGGAAGTTCTCCGACGTTCGTGGGCGCTTGGGTGAACGCCTTGCCGCAGCGCGGGCCCAGGTAGGCGAATTCGAAGCCGCTGCTGTCGCCAAGGCCAAGGAGGTCGCCAAAGCCACTGACAACTACGTGCACGAAAATCCCTGGCAGTCGATCGGGGTCGCGGCTGGAGTTGGCTTCCTGGTGGGTTTGCTGGTCGGTCGTCGCTGATTGCATCTGAGGTGCGACGCACTCAAGCGGGAGGCCGCAATGGGCGGTGAGGAAGGGGGCGGAATCGCGGAGCGGTTGGCTCGGCTCGGCGATGCGGCGCTCGGTACGGCACAGACCCGGCTCGCACTGCTTGCGGTCGAGGTTGAAGAGGAAGGGCTGCGGTTTGGAACTGCGCTCTTTCACCTGATTCTGGCTGCGCTATTTACCGGCTTTGGCCTGCTTGCGCTGGCGGTCCTTGTAACGGTATGGCTGTGGGATAGCCATCGCCTGTTGGCGCTTGGAGTGGACGCGCTGCTCTTTCTGGGGCTCGCCGCTTGGACGGCCACGCAGGCGCACCGCCAACTTGCAGGCGGCTCCCGTTTGTTCAAGGACAGCATCGCCGAACTCGAGCGCGACCGCGATGCGCTGCGTGGGCGCCACGACTGATGGCGCCGACCAGTTTGGGCTCGCGGCTGGCCCTGCGGCGCGCGGAATTGGTCGAGCGTGCCGGTCGCGAACGCGCGAGGCTGGTCGCTGATCTTGGTGCGCTAGCACCGGCCCTTGGCGCCGCCGACAAGGTGGTCGCAGCGGCAAGCTGGGCGCGCCGCCATGGGGCTGTCATCGTCATCGTTGCCGCCGCGGTTTTGGCCGTACGCCGCCCCTCCCGACTGCTGAAGTACGCCGGCCAGGCTTGGTCGCTGTGGCAGGTCTATCGCGGTTATCGCGATCGGCTCGGTGGGTTGATCGAGCGTATCGCGCGTCGTTGAGTCGGCCTTTGC
>JAJZLD010000113.1 GCA_021803785.1 Pseudomonadota bacterium
TGCCAACCGAGGGAATGTCGGTGCACTGCGGCCGCCGCGCGGTTGGCGCGACTGGTTGTCGGCAGAACCCATCCACGCGGGCGCCTTGACCGAGGTCGCACGTGCGCGCCCCTTGGCATCGACGCCGGCGAGGTAGATCACCGCCAAACCAACCTGTGGTCGTCGCGTCTGCGGCGCAAATGCCTTGACATGGAAGAACAGCGGTTCGCCGCGGCCGTCGGGTGCAATGAGCCCCCAACCCTTGCCTTCATGCCATTGGATGATCGTACCTTGGCGCATCGGCAGTCCTGCTTAGCTGTCGCGGCGGCGGACCACGCCCGCCGACATGGTGGCGACTTCGTCCTGATGTACCGGGATCTGGTGATCCTCAAGAACGAGTTCGTAGGGGAGTTGCGTGAGGTCGGCAACCGGGCCTTCGGCCTGGGCTTCCACTCCACCCAACAGAGACAGCAGTGAAAGGCGGTAGCTCGCCGGCGCGAACCCGCCACCCAGCACCAGCCGCTGCGCGGGCGCTGATTCGGCGACGTTGATCAGCCGGTCGGTGAGCTTCCACAGCAGCGACAGGTCTTCCGATTCGGGCGCGAGGTTCTGGTCGACCGTCTGCGGCGCCGGCAGGCTGTCGTCCGCTTCCATGCGCTGCACGTCTTCGGACAGCGCGCTTTCGGCACGGTCCAGCAACTCATGACCGCCGGCGACAAATTGCGCCTGCGGTGCGGCACCGAGGGCGTTGTTTGCCAGTGCGGCGATCTTGGCGGTCGACTTGCCACGCAGCCAGACCATCACGTCCGATGAGGACACGCCCGATTCGCCCAAGGTGACGCGTTGCGATTCGATCTTGTTGAGCGCGCGCTGGAAGGCGGCATCAACCCGCGCAAGCTTGCTCTGTGCGAGGCCGATCGCATGGGCGACGCGGCCGATCTCGGGCGTTATCTCTTCGACATCGAGCAGTGAACGCAGGATGCCGGTGCCCTTGTCGAGCCAGCGCATGTTGGCCGAGAGGCGGCTGCGGGCTTCGACGATGCGGAATTCGGAGCCGGAGGCGATCGCTTCCTCGAAGGACTCGCTCAGCGCATTGAGCTTGGCGAGCAGGTGTTGCAGCACTTCGGGCGTGACCGTGCCCGTTACCTGCATGCCAGCGAGCTGGGTGGTCAGGAAGCCGAGCTCAGCGTCCTCGTCCTCGCCAAAGCGCAGCAGCACGGACACAGCCGCCATTGCGTTACGGCCGGCATCGGTCAGCTGGTACTGACGGTCTTCGCCGAACACCATCAGGCCGTTTTCGCGCAAGCGCGCAAGCACGGTTTCGAGCTTGATCGGGTCGAGGTAGGCGAAGTGGCGGCGCAGTTCGTCCGGGCCCCAGCGGGGGGCCTCGGCGCGGCCACCCATTTCGCGCAGCACATGAAGGCGAATGAAGACTTCTTCCTCGCCGCCGCGGAACAGCGTGATGAAGGCGGCGATCAGCGATTGGGCACGGGCGAGCGACCACAGCGCGGGCACATCGTCGAGCGTGACGCCGGCAGCGAGAAAGTCATCCAGCGCACCGCCATCCACAGCCATCTGCCATGAATCGGTCTGCGCCATGGAGGCGTGACGGCGCGTGCCCCCTGGGTCGGTGGCGGTCTTGCGCGGCGGCGCCGGGTCGTGGATGTGTGCGTCTTGCATGCAGGGCGGGGCGGGCAGTACAGCCGCCCGGTCTCCTTAGACGCCTTGCTTCAGGCTGGCCTGGATGAAGCCTTCCAGGTCGCCATCGAGCACCGCTTGCGTGTTGCCGACTTCGTAGTTGGTGCGCAGATCCTTGATGCGCGACTGGTCGAGCACATAGGAGCGGATCTGGTGACCCCAGCCGATGTCGGACTTGGTGTCTTCCAGCTTCTGCTGTTCGCTCTGGCGTTTGCGCAGTTCGGCCTCGTAAAGCCGCGCGCGCAGCATCTGCCAGGCTTCGTCGCGGTTGCGGTGCTGCGAGCGGTCGTTCTGGCACTGCACAACGATGCCACTGGGGATATGCGTCAGGCGCACCGCGGAGTCGGTCTTGTTGATGTGCTGACCGCCCGCACCCGAGGCGCGGTAAGTGTCGGTACGCACATCGGCCGGGTTGATCTCGATTTCGATCGAATCATCCACTTCCGGGAACACGAACACCGAGCAGAAGCTCGTATGGCGGCGCGCGTTGGAATCAAACGGGCTCTTGCGCACCAGGCGGTGGATGCCGGTCTCGGTGCGCAGGTAGCCGTAGGCATACTCGCCGCTGACCTTGATCGTGGCGCTCTTGATGCCCGCGACTTCGCCTTCGGACTCTTCTAGTAGTTCAACCGTGAAACCCTTGCGCTCGCAGTACCGCAGGTACATGCGTTCGAGCATGCCGGCCCAGTCTTGCGCCTCGGTGCCGCCTGCACCGGCCTGGATTTCGATAAAGCAGGGGCGCGGATCCATCGGGTTGTTGAACATGCGACGGAATTCGAGGCCGACCACAACCTCTTCGATATCTCTGATATCGGCGTCGACCGCTTCGACGGTTGCCCAGTCTTCCTCGGCCAGGCCCATCTCGAACAACTCGCGGCAGTCGGTGATGCGCGCGGCGATGTCGTCGAGCGTGAGCACCACGCCTTCGAGAGACTTCTTTTCCTTACCTAGTTCCTGGGCCCTCGCGGCGTCATTCCAGACGTTCGGGTCTTCCAGTTCGCGATTGACTTCTTCGAGACGGCGATGCTTGGTCTCGTAGTCAAAGATACCCCCGTAGGGCGTGCTCGCGCGTCTTCAGGTCTTCGAGTTTGTTGGCGATCGCGTTGATGCGTTCTGCGTCCATATCAGCCTCCATTGAACCGATTCGAGGAGGCGGGCACCCTCCTTGCTGGGCGGCGCACGCTGCAAGCGTGGGGGGCCAGGCCATGGGCGCGCTCCAGACGAATTCGGAAAAACCATAAATTATACATTGCAAGGCCCAGCATACGCGCAGGCCTTGCTACGGTTGGCGTGAGGCCTTTGGATTCACTGCCCCGGAGGCGGGCGAATGGGCTTCGGCGCGACGAGTAGGTCGTGCGGGCGCTGCGCGATGTGTCGCAGCACCCGCCCGAACAACTGCCGGCTGTAGCCGAAGCGCACCTTGCGCGATTTCATCGCGGTGTAGAGCGCAAGGCTGAAGCTGACCAGCAGGTTCGTCAGGCCGATCGCCGCAACACCGACGCCGCAGCTGACCAGCAGGTAAAGCGGCACATCGAAACCGAGCGCCGTGATGCCATAGGCGAAATTGGCGGCGCCGAACGTGACATGGCGGATATCCAGCGGCAGGCCGAGCAGGAAGCCGATCGTGCCCATGCAACCCAGCATGCAACCGAACAGGAAGTTACCCATCAGCGCGCCGAGGTTGTTTTCGATGTAACCGGCCATGCGGTTCAGGCGTGCTTCACCAAGCCAGCGCCGCAGGCGCGCGATCTGGCGGATGCGTTGCGGGATCCGCGCATAGACACATTTATTGTCGTAATAGCCCGAGATCAGGCCGGCCAGGAACAGGCAGACGCCGGCTACCGCAGCGTGAGGGATGGCCATGCTCATCAGCGGGCGCAGGTCGTGCAGCAAAGAGTTGGCCTTGGTGGCGTCCACGATGGGCTGACCGAACAGATAGGGCCAAGCGAAGCCGATGCCGAGGCAGACAGCAAACGCCACAATCACGTTGCCAAGGATCGCAATGAACTGGCTGCGCAGCACATCGATGATGAGCGTCTCCAGGCGATCGAGCGGCGGTTTGCCGTCCTTAGCTTCGTCCATCGTGGCGGCGATCAGTGCGGCGGTCATCGCCGGTTGTTTGGTCGCGATGGTGAAGTGGAGCAGGTGCACCACGATGAAGCCCAGCCCGTAGTTCAGACTGAATGCCACGGCTTCCCATAGCGGTGGCAGATGTGCCTTGGCGATAAAGATTTTGATGATTGCCATGAAGGCCACGATCAAGCCCGCGCCCGCCGCCGCGCGAAACAGCTTGTATTGCTCGGCTGCGTCGCCGGCGACATAGTGCTCGCCCGTGCGGCTGGCGTGCTCGGTGACCTGCAGGGCGAGCAGGTCGGTCACGCGCACCAGCACCGCGCGTACGCTGTTCTTTTCCGACTCGTGTTTCAGCAGTTCGCGGAAGAACGCGAGCTTGCGTTGCTGCTGGGCCTCGGAACTGTCGGGTGCTGCAAGGCGCACCAGCGTGCGCATGCGATCGATGGTTTGGCCGGCGCGCTGCGCGTCGTAAGTCAGTGCGATGCTTGCGCCGCCCTGCCGCGCGAGCTTGCGAATCCGCGCAATCTGCTTCTCGCATTGATCGAGCAGTACATCAAGGTGGCTTGCATCCGGCCATGGCAGCGTCGGGTCAGCGAGTGCGGCGAAGGCGGCCGCGGACAGCGCTTGGACTTCGTCAGTCTGGGCTACGAAGGGGGACTCACGCGAGGCTGCGTCGCTGTCGTAGCGGAGGAAGTCAGGCTCGAGGCCAATCGAGGCAAGACGGAACGAGAGAATTCGCAGGGCCTCGATCATTTCGCCGTCCATCCGGCGTTCGTTGGCGGTGCGTGCGCTGCCAAAGCCGATCACACGCAGCAGTTCAACGATGACCTGTTCCGGAAGCTCGGTGATCCAGTGTTGGTCACGCGCTTCGCGAACCAGCGCGGCGAAAAGGTCTTGCAGGTATGTGTCGTCGTGTGCCGGTGGCAGGATCTTGGCCACCAGGCGTTTGGTAATGGCGCCGACAATGCTGTCGTTGGACAGAATGCCGAGGTCGGCGAACAGCGAGCGCTGCACGCGCGTAGCGAACACTTCAGAGAGATAGCTGCGCAGCCCTTCGGCCAGGTGCGGCCGCGTCTGCAGCACGGAGATCATCGCCCGCAAGCGTTGGGTGGCCGCGCCGGGGGCTTCAAGTTCGCGCGGGCGCAGGCTGGCAATGATTTCCAGCAACGCGTCGGCCGAACGTTTGTCGGGCGAGGCGGCGATGTCCTCGAGTATCGGTACGAGTGCTCTCATCGGGTTCTCGGATACACGCAGGGCGAGCTATTCTGGCACACTGTCGGAGCGCGATCCGCTTCCCGGCGAGACGTCAGCCTCAAAACTTGGTAAAGTGCCGCCCCTTTCGCGGGTGGCAAGCATTGCCTCCGTTTCCAGATTGCGGAGACGTACGAAGATGGATGAAGCAGACGTTGCCCAGCAGGAAGTCGAGCTGAGCCTCAAGTTGGCGCTGGAGCGCAAGGAACCGTCGTTGGCGGCGACCGGTGCGTGCCACTTCTGTGGCGAAGCGCTGACCGAAGGTCAAAAATTCTGCGATAGCGACTGCGAGGAAGACTACCGTCGCTTGCAGTGGCAGAAATCACAGCGCGTCCGCGGCTAAGGCCGTAACGCGCAAGCATCACAAGGAAAAGACATGGCCCGCATTACGGTTGAAGACTGCTTGAAGACGATTCCGAATCGTTTCGAAATGACCCTTGCTGCCGCCATCCGCGCGCGTCAGCTTGCCCGTGGCCACACCCCGCAGGTGGATGGCAGCAAGAACAAGTTTGCCGTCACCGCGCTGCGCGAAATCGCCTCGGGCCACATCGATCGCAGCATCCTCTCGAAGCTCGAAGCCTGACAGCTGCGGGGCGAGCGCCAAGCCGCCCGCTGATTGAGCCGGCCGCTTGAGCGGTCGGCTCTGACCAGTGTTTCAATCCTCAGCCTCGGCGAGAAGCTCCGCTTCTCCGGCCGGGCTGTTGTTCGTTTCTGTTGCGTAGAGTTGGCGGAAGCGCAGGCGCTGCGGGTAGGGAAAGAAGTCCTCGACGTAGCCCTCGCGGATCTTTCGCTGCGTTTCTTGCCAGAACGCGGCGTCGAGTAGATCCGCGTGATACTTCATGAAGGCTTGCCGAACCTTGGGCAGGCCGAGCAGGAAGGTGCCGAATTCCTCCGGGAATACGTCGTTACGGGCGACCGAGTACCACACCTCGCCACTCATCTCGATATCCTCGTTCGGCGCGGGCGGGATGCGGCGGAAGTTGCAGTCCGTCATGAACTCGATTTCGTCGTAGTCGTAGAACACGATGCGTCCGTAACGGGTGACGCCGAAGTTCTTCCACAGCATGTCGCCCGGGAAGATGTTGGCCTGTGCCATCTCGCGTATTGCATTGCCATATTCCTGAACCGCGCGATCGGTCTGTACCGCGTCGGCTTTCTCCAGGAACAGGTTCAGCGGGGTCAGGCGGCGCTCGATGTAGAGGTGCTTGATGACGATCGTGTCGCCTTCTTCCTCGACGCTCTCGCTGCAAACGTCGCGCAGTTCTGCGATGAGATCCGGATTGAAGCGATGGCGGGGTAGCGCGACGTCTGAGAATTCGAGCGTATCGGCCATCCGACCCACACGGTCAACCTGCTTCACCATCTGATACTTGCGTTTGACGGTGGCGCGGTCCATTTCCTTCTGGATTGCGCGCTGGTCCTTGATGATCTTGAATACGTAAGGGTACGAAGGCAGCGTGAAAACCGCCATCACCATGCCGCGGATACCCGGCGCGACGATAAACTGGTCGTTTGAATGCAGCAGGTGTGCGATCAGATCGCGGAAGAACATCGTCTTGCCCTGCTTGCCGAGGCCCAGCATTGTGTAGAGCTCGCTGCGCGGCTTGTTCGGCATGATCGAGCGCAGGAAGTGCACATAGCCGGAAGGCACTTCCATGTCGACCAGGAAGTATGCGCGTGACAACGAGAACAAGAGCGAAATCCGCCACGGTTCGAGCAGGATCGTATCGATGTACAGCCGCCCTTCGGGATTGTGGCGCACGACCACGGCGAAGGGCGTTTCGACATAGCCGTTGATCGCCTTGCCGATGATGTAGGCGGCCTTGTTCCGGTAGAACGGTGAGTAGAGCACCTGAATCTGGCTGTTCACCTCGCGTGCAGGCCATTCGCCCAGATGGGCCTCAACGGTGCGAAGTATGTGCTCGATGTCGCGGTCGAGATCTTCGAATGGAACCTGCCACGCAAAGTCTTCGATGATGCGTTTGACGCTTGCACGCATCCCCCCTTCGTGGGGGTAATAGCTTGAGTAGGTGGGTGGGTAGGACTGGATGTACTCGGTCGAAATTGCCGGCCGCGCGAAGATATAGTCGTTGTGGAAGTAGGTGCGGTGCAGGATCTTGCAACACACCGAGTTGAAGAAAGTTTCCGCCAACTCGGGCTGTTTGTGGTTGATCAGAAATCCGATGTAGAACAGTTTTGCTTGTTGCCAGGTGCGATCGTCGATTCGATCGGCGTGAAATTCGGCGTGCATACGCAGCACCGTTTCATTCACGCGATCATCGTAGAACTGCACCCGTTCTCGTACCGCCCGCAGCTCTCCCTGCCAGTCGGCCTGTTCGAAGCGCTGTTTTGCGCTGCGAGAGGTCTCGCTGAAGATGCGGTAGTGGCGATTGAAGCCGTCGATTAGCGCTTGCGCAATGGCCAGCGCGGTGTTGTTGTCCGCTGCCGGAACGTCCATGCCGTCTCCCCCGGTGGTGTCCGTTTGTGCTCTGCCCTCCCCGGGGATTCTAGCTCGCTGCGCCTGGACTCGGCGATGCGTGGTTTCCCGCGCTACTGGTGCGCGATCACATGATTGCGGCCATGGTGCTTGGCCTGGTAGGCAGCGGCGTGCGCGCGCGACAAAAGCTCGGTGGCGTGCATGTCGCCGAGTTCGAGCGCGAGACAGGCAAGGTTGAAGTTTTCGCGTTCCAGTGCGATCGAAGCTTGGCAACCGTTCTCAACGGTCTGCATCTCGATGTTTCGCGCCAGGAAGATCGATCCGAACACGTTGCGCATGAAGCGCGAAGGGTCGGCAACAGGTACTTTCACGCGGGCTCCGGTGGGGTGGTAGGGGCGATGCTCCACCCCGCACAGCCACGATTACGGCAGGCGAGCCAAAATCCTTGAAGGCTCGCCTGGCGCAGGGCGCTCAGCGTGTCGGCTGGAAGGCCGGATCGCCCATCTGCCAGAGGAAGAACGCCCATACGTCCGCCGTTTCGTCGAGCGCCTGCCCGACGTTCGAGCCGATGCCGTGGCCGGCGTCGTAATCGACGCGCAGAATCACCGGTTTCCCGTTCGGGTTGGCGGTTTGCAGCCGTGCGGCGAATTTTCCGGGCAGCCATGCGTCAACGCGCGGATCGTTCGCACCGGTGGTGACGATGACGGCCGGGTACGCCACGCCATCCTTCACGCGGTGGTACGGGCTGATCGCGTACATCGACTTGAAGTGGTCCGGGTTCTTGACGGTGCCGAACTCTTCGATGTTGGGCGGGCCATTCGGCGTGGTTTCCATCCGCAGCATGTCTGATATTCCCACTGCGCTCTGCGCCGCGGCCAGCAGATCCGGGCGTTGTGTGATTGTGCCGCCAATCGTGATACCGCCGGCGCTGCCACCAACGCCCGCCAGCGTTGCGGGTGAGGTGTAGTGGTTCGCGATCAGCCATTCCGCGCAGGCGATGAAGTCGCTGACGGTGTTCTGCTTGGTCTGGATGTAGCCGCCCTGATGCCAGTCTTCGCCCAGTTCGCCGCCGCCGCGTACATGGCAAACTGCCTGCACGCCGCCGCGCTCCAGCCACGCAAGCCGGGTAGCGGCGAAGCGTGGTTCCATCGAGATACCGTAGGCGCCGTAACCGGACAGTATGGTCGGGCGCTTGCCGTCATGCGCGACGTTCTTCTGCGACAGGATCGACAGCGGCACCATTGTGCCGTCATTGCTCTTGACCATCACGCGCTGGGCTTCGACGCCCGAGGTATCGACCTTGAGCGGCTTCTGCAAGCGGGTCGTTTCCGCGCGTTTGCCCGTGATCTTCAAGACTTGAGCCGGGCGCGTCCAGCCTTCCAGGCGCACCAGCACGCTGCCGTCGTCCCCGGGGCTGATCTCGCGCACCGTGCCTTCGAAGGGAAGCGCGACGCTGCTGACTTTGCCGGACTTGTCCACTTTGAACAGGCGGCTCACGCCACCATCCAAGGCTTTCACGAAGACGGCGTTCTTGGCGGCGATCGGGGCTTGCAGCACGGCGTCGCTCGCGGCCATCGCAACAGTGATCTTGCCGCTGGCGAGATCGAACTTGAGCAATTCGCGGCGCGAAGCCCGTTTCTGCGTGACTGCATAGACCGAGGAGCCCGATAGCACTGCATGGGTGACCTTGTCGTCCGGGCCGATGATGCGGCGCCACGGTGTGTCGCCGGTCTTCACCGTCTCAAGCGGGGCGATCCAGTAGGAGCGATTGACCGAGTCGCCGTGCAACACCTCG
>JAJZLD010000114.1 GCA_021803785.1 Pseudomonadota bacterium
GGCGGACCGATGGTCCGCCTGTGCGTACAGCGCGGGCCAGAACTTTTCGGCCATGAAGCGGCCTTTCACGCTCGCGGCAATCAAGGCGCTAGCGGTGGTGGTTCGGCCAACGAAGCGGGCGGAGGCTTGGTCCGCTTCGTATTCCTGCTGGCGCGCGAGCACGAAGCTGTAGGCGTTGAACCAGGGGATGTACCAGCGGAAGAAGCGGGTGAAGAGTTTGTTGAACCAACCCTCTTCCTGCGCGAAAACTTCCGCCAGCCGCATCCACACCAGCCGGATGCGATAGATCCAGGCACCGGTCTTGCCGTGCGCGCCCGAGATGTGGCCGTATTCGTGCGCCATCACGGCGGCGCATTCCTTTGGCGACAGGGCTTGCAGCAACGGCAGGCCCAGCGTGAGCGTGTTGCGGTACCAGCCGAAGATGCCCAGGCGCGGCGTCTGCACGATTGATGCGTTGAACGCCTCATCGATGATGATCTCGTGGATTTCCGGCCCCGCTTGCTTGGCGCGCAGCTTGTCGACGAGCCGCCACAGGTGCGGTGCTTCCTCGCGCGAAACGCGCCGCCCGCTGGGGGGATCAAGCCGCACCCACAGCGCACGGATCACCAGAAAGGCAGCCACACCGCAGATCAGCACCAGCTTGCCGCCAATCAGTGCATGTCGAGACGCCACCAGCCCGATACCGGCGAACACGCCGCCAAGTGTGAGTGCCAACATGCCCACGGCGTAGGCATAGCCCAACCCCGCCAGCGCGGTGACCTTGGCGCGGTAGCGGCCAGGTGCGATGTCGCACTCGCGCTCAAGGCGAGCGACGAGGTTGCGGAATCCGGACTCGGTCATGGGTGGCACTCGACGGCGGGGTTTCAAATTGCATTATCCGACAAAAACGCCAAAAAACCATTGGCATGAACCCGGGGGAACTGTCGCGCGGCAACATGACCTGGCTTCACGCCACGGCTAGACTAAACGCTTACCGATTCATGCCGGCCCTGGGCCGGATACATCATGCAGCCAGCCCGTCTCTGGGACATCTCGCCGCCGGTTGCGGCCGCCAGCCCGGTTTTCCCAGGCGATACACCGTTCCAGCAGCATTGGACCTGGCAGATCGGGCCCGACAGTCCGGTCAACGTCAGCACGCTGACGCTATCGCCCCACACCGGTGCCCATGCCGACGCACCGCTGCACTACGACCCGCACGGCGTGGCGATCGGCGCGGTGCCGCTCGATGCTTACCTCGGGCCCTGCCGTGTGATTCACGCAATCGGCCGCCGCGCGCTGATCACGCCAGACCTGATTGCGCCGCAACTGGTGGATACACCGCCGCGCGTGCTGGTGCGCACCCGCTTTCGCGCGGCGGTGGACGAATGGGATGCGGACTTCACCGCACTGGCGCCGGAAACCATCGACCTGCTCGCCGCGCTGGGTGTAAGGCTGATTGGTATCGATACGCCTTCGCTCGACCCCGAGCAATCGAAGACGCTGGATAGCCACCAGCGCGTGCGGGCACACGGCATGGCGGTGCTCGAATGCCTCGTGCTCGATGAGGTGCCGGCCGGCGACTACGAGCTGATCGCACTGCCCCTCAAATTGACGACCGCGGATGCCAGCCCGGTGCGCGCGGTGTTGCGGGCGCTGCCATGACAACGCGTGAAGACTGCCTCCTGCGCGACGCCACCGACCCGCTGGCGCCCTTGCGCGACCAGTTCGCACTGCCGCCGGGCGTGATCTACCTCGACGGCAATTCGCTTGGCCCGCTGCCACGCGCCACGCCCGAGCGCATTGCAGCGGTGATCCGCGGCGAGTGGGGCACGGATCTGATAAAGAGCTGGAACAGCGCTGGCTGGATCGACCTGCCGGCAGATGTTGGTGACCAGATCGCGCCGCTGGTGGGCGTGGGCGCGGGCGAGTTGATCGCGGCGGATTCGACGTCGGTGAACCTCTTCAAGGTGCTCGCTGCGGCGCTGCGCATCGTCGGCGAAGAAGACCCGGCGCGTTGCGAGATTGTCTCGGAGCGCGACAACTTCCCGACTGATCTCTACATCGTGCAGGGTTTGTCGGAACTGCTCGGCGGCCGCTGCACGCTGCGCCTGGTCGATTCGGCAGACGAGATTCCGGCGGCGCTGGGTCCGAAGACCGCACTGCTGATGCTCACCCAGGTGAATTACCGCACTGGCGCGCTGCACGACATGGCGGCGCTCTCCGCCGCCGCGCACGCCGCCGGCGCGCTGACGGTGTGGGATCTGGCCCATTCGGCCGGGGCGCTGCCGGTGGCCTTGAACGATGACGGCGCCGACTTCGCGATCGGTTGCGGCTACAAGTACCTCAATGGCGGGCCGGGCGCGCCGGCTTTCGTATGGGTGGCGCCGCGCCATGTGAGTCGCTTCTGCCAGCCGCTGTCGGGCTGGATGGGGCATGCGCGGCCCTTCGACTTCGTGCCCGGCTATGAGGCGGGCGAGGGCGTTGCGCGCTACCTATGCGGTACGCCGTCCATCCTCGCGATGAGCGCGCTTGAATGCGGCGTCGAAACGCTGCTTGCGGCGGAGCCCTACGGTGGCATGGCCGCCTTGCGTGCCAAGTCGCTCGCACTGACCGAGCTGTTCATCGAGCGGGTCGAGGCGCGCTGCGCCGGCCAGGGGCTCACGCTGGTCACGCCACGCGAGGCCGCTCGCCGCGGCTCGCAGGTGAGTTTCGCGTTCGATTCGGCGTGGCCGGTTTGCCAGGCGCTGATTGCGCGCGGCGTGATCGGTGACTTTCGCGCGCCGGACATCTTGCGCTTCGGCTTTGCGCCGCTCTACATCCGCTTCACCGATGTATGGGATGCCGCCGAAGCCCTGGCGGCGGTGCTGGAAACCGGCGAGTGGCTGGAAGCCCGCTTCGCCGAACGCAGCACGGTGACCTGAATTGGACAATCGGCGCGAAATCGAAGACAGCATGGTCACAGACCTGCGTGATCGGCTCGCGTGCGGCGGCGACCTGTGCCCGGATGGCTTGCTGGCGAAGCAGAAGCCGCTCTCCGATCCGCCGCATCACGATGAAATGCGCTTCATCGTGCAGCATCAGGTGTCGGCGCTGTGGATGAACCTCCTGATCCATGAGCATCCCGCCGCGATTGGCCATATGCACCGCGATGAGTTGGGGCCGCGTTTCAAGATTCTCACCCGTGAGAAGCCGGTGCAGAGGTAACTGTTCGAGCAGTGGGCGGTGGTCGAAACGCTGACGCCCTCGCGGCCGGGCCCTGGCGTGCAAAGGATCGACGACGGCATGGGTGGCGGCGAGGCCCGGCAGCAGGCCGCCCAGTCAGCGCCGTGTTGTCAGCAGGGTCTGCCCGCGTCTGTCGCCCTCCGATCAGAGCGAATCGGGGGATTCCGGCGACTCTCCGATCCGCAATACCGCGGCGTCGGCCGGCACGCCAACCCGCTGCATTACATGGCCGATATCCATGTGCAGCAGGTCGCCAATCGCGCGGAAGTCGTCCGGCAGCGCAGGGTCGTCCCATCCGTTGGCGCAGTGGCGGGCGAGGTCGCAGGCCAGCAACACGTTGCGTACCCGGGGGTTCTCGCTGTGTTGCGGATCCATCAGGGTGATCAGAAGGTCCGGCAGTGAATACTCGCGTGCCAGCGCGAGTTGCAGGTCGGTAATCGCGATCCCCATCGTGGCCTTTTGCGCCACGCTGCTACGCATGCCCGGGTTGGCGCGCTGCAGCGCAAAGGCTTGCTGCACCAGATCCGGCGCAAAGCACCAGCAGAGGATCTCGGCGACCTCGTGCAGCAGTGCCGCCACGGTGATTTCGTCGACATCGATATCGTGACGGTGCAAGGCCCAGTCGCGTGCGAAGTAAGCGGCCCGCTTGGCTCGCGTGATGACCTTGAGCACGCCTAGCAGGGCGCGCGGGTGCTTGGCAAGTTGATCCTCCACCGTCGGGATTTCGCCGAAACGGCGGAAGAAGGGCGTTACGCCGAGCATCATGATCGCGCGCTCGATCGTCGTGATGTCGTGATTCTGCGTGTTTCTGCGGTTGCGCTGCAGATGGATCATCAGCTTGAGTGCCATCAGCGGATCCTGCAGCACGCAGCCCGCGATCTGGCGCGCCGAGACGTTGTCTTCGTCATCCTGCAGTGCCTTGAGCTCCTGTGCGGTGTGGCGCAGCACCGGGAATTCGACGCTGCGCAGGTACCGCACATAGCTGTTGAGTTCGGCGAATGGTTTGGTAAGCATGGTCTCCGGCCCGATTGGCACCATAGGGCAATAACGGCACCCGAGCGGCGCGGCTTGAGGGCTCTTAAATCTGGCGCCGAATGGCGTCTGGTTGCCCCTCATGCCCAGCGTATAATCGGCCGATAACGTCAAATAAGTCACGCTTCGGGTTTGCTGGGGGCGCAGGAATGGGGACACCAATGAAGTCGTTCAAGGCCTTTGTGGTCGATCAGGACGCCGACCGCCGCGTCAGCGCGGGCTTTCGCACCCTGTCTGAGGATGCGCTGGACAAGGGCGACGTGCTGATCCGTGTTGCCTACTCCAGCATCAATTACAAGGACGCACTGGCCGCCACCGGCAAGGGCCGCATCATCCGGCGCTTCCCGTGCGTGGGTGGAATCGACCTGGCCGGCGTGGTGGAGCGCAGCGCTGCGCCGCGTTTCAAACCGGGCGACAAGGTCATTGCGACCAGTTACGACATCGGTGTGGCGCACCACGGTGGCTATGCCGAATACGCCTTGGTGCCCGGCGGTTGGGTATTGCCCTTGCCTGCTGGCATGGATCTGCGCCAGGCCATGGCGCTGGGTACTGCCGGCTTCACCGCGGCACTTGGCGTGCAGCGCATGGAAGACAACGGCCTCAAGCCCGAAAACGGTGCAGTGATTGTGACTGGTGCCACGGGCGGGGTGGGCAGCCTGGCGATCGACATGCTGGCCGGGCGGGGCTATGAGGTGGTTGCGCTGACCGGCAAGGCTGATCAGGCCGACTGGCTCAAATCGATCGGTGCGGCGCGCGTGATGCTGCGCAGTGAGCTGGACCTGGCGAACATGAAGCCGCTCGACAAAGGCCTATGGGCCGGTGCGGTGGATAACCTCGGTGGTGATGTGCTGGCCTGGATCGCCAGCACGATGAAGCCCTGGGGTACGATCGCGAGCATCGGCCTTGCGGCCAGTGCCGATCTGAACACCACGGTGATGCCCTTCATCCTGCGTGGTGCCAGTCTGCTTGGCATTGATTCCGGATACGCGCCTGCGGCGATTCGCGAACATGTGTGGGCGCGGCTGGCGACGGATCTGCGCCCGCGCCATCTCGACGCATTGACGCGTGAGGTCGCGTTTGATGCACTGCCGACTGAATTCGACCGCTTCATCGCCGGCCAGGCACACGGCCGCGTGGTGGTGCGGATTGCCTCCTGAATCGTTTCCGGACTCACCCCCGATATGAGCCAAGCGCCTGAGCAACACGCGACCCAATTGCCTCGTGTGCTGATCGTGGACGATTCGCGCATGGTGCGCGCGTCGCTGATCAAACAGATCCGTGCGAACTTTGACGTGCGCGAAGAAGCCGACGGCGAAGCCGGCTGGCAGACGCTGCTGCTCGACCCGACGATCGAGGTGGTGATCTCCGACATCGGTATGCCGCGGCTGGACGGCTACGGCTTGCTCGAACGCATCCGCACCTCGCGGCTCGCCCGCATCCACGACCTGCCGGTGATCATCATCTCGGGTGAGGACGAGGAGGAAGCGCGCTTGCGCGCAAAGGAAGCCGGTGCGACCGACTTCATCAGCAAAGGCACGCCTACCGTTGAGTTGCTGGCGCGCCTTGAAGCCCTGGTGAAGCTGGCGCAGACCCGCCGCGACCTTGAAAAGAGTCGCGAGCAGCTGGTGCGCAACTACCACGGCGACGTGTCGGTCATGGCGATCGAGATCGACCACTATGCCGACCTCTCTGCCCGCTACGGCCACCATGTCGCGCAGCTGATCCACCGCAAGATGTCCAAGCTGTTGTCGGCCAAGGTGCGCAAGGAAGACACGGTGGCGCATCTGGCCGAAGGGCAGTTTGCAATCATCTCGCCGTCGGCCGACCTTGATGCCTGCGGTGCGTTTGCGCTGCGCCTGCGACGCGCGATCGAAACGATCGTGATGACCTACAAGGAAGAGCGCATCCGCATCAGCCTGACGATCGGTCTGGCTACCGCTGGCGGCGATGCACACATGACGCTCGAATCGCTGATCGCGCTGGCCGTGCAGCGGGTGCAGGACGGCAAGCTGATGGGCGGCAACACCGTCGTGTCGGATTCCGGCGAAGTTACGCCAGAAAACGTCGGCCGCTTCAGCCGCCTCGCGGTCAGCGTGGATCACGCACTGACGCAACTGCGTACCGGCCAGACGGACGAAGTGCGCCGGCGAGTGCGCGAATTGGTCGGCACGATGATGCCGCTGCTCGAGTTCATCGACGCGGAGTTCAGCATCGGGATGCCGCTCGCGTTGCTGGCCGAGCGAGCGAACCTGATCAACATCGAGCGCACCGAGATCGGCAATCCGATTCGCACGCATCTCTGATCCCCGCAGGCCGCTACGCCTGCGTCAGTGCAATGTAAGGCTGACCCCCAAGAATCCCCTGCTCAAAACAGGGGATTTTGTTTTGGTCTTCGGGGGGAGAGCATGACAGGCTACAAGGAGTTTCATCGCCGTTCGATCGACGATCGCGACGGTTTCTGGGGCGAACAGGCGAGTCTGATCGACTGGCAGACGCCGCCGACGACGGTGTGCGACTTCTCGAACCCGCCGTTCGTCAAATGGTTCGCTGGGGGGCGAACCAATCTCTGCCACAACGCGGTCGATCGCCACGCCGCGCAGCGGCCTGATGCCCCAGCACTGATCTACATCTCGACCGAAACCGGCGTCGAGCGCACCTACAGCTTTGCCGAACTCAAGCGTGAGGTGGAGCGCGCCGCCGCGATCCTGCGTGGTCTGGGTGTCGGGCGTGGCGATCGTGTGCTGATCTACATGCCGATGATTGCCGAGGCGGCGTTCGCCATGCTGGCCTGTGCACGCATCGGCGCGATCCACTCCGTGGTGTTCGGCGGCTTTGCTGCGGGTAGCCTGGCGACACGGATCGACGATGCACGCCCGAAGGTGATGGTGACGGCGGACGCCGGCATGCGTGGCGGCAAGGCGGTTCCTTACAAGCATCTGGTGGATGAAGCTTGCCGCCTTGCGCAGAACCCGCCCGAACGGGTGCTGATTGTCGATCGCGGTATTGACATTGGCTTCCCGCGAGTGGAAGGCCGCGATCTGGACTACGCCACGCTGCGCGCGCACCACCTCAATGCCGAGGTGCCGTGCGAATGGCTGGAGTCATCGGAGCCTTCGTACATCCTGTACACCTCAGGTACCACCGGGAAGCCCAAGGGCGTGCAGCGCGATACCGGCGGCTATGCGGTCGCGCTGGCGGCGTCGATGAAGTACATCTATTGCGGCAACGCTGGCGAAACGATGTTCTCGACTTCGGACATCGGCTGGGTCGTTGGCCACAGCTACATCATCTATGGTCCGCTGATCGCCGGCATGGCGACGATCATGTTCGAGGGCACGCCGATCAAGCCGGACGCCGGCGTGTGGTGGAGCATCGTCGAGAAATACAAGGTCAGCGTGATGTTCTCGGCGCCGACGGCCATCCGCGTGCTGAAGAAGCATCCGGCCGAGCTGATCCACAAACATGATCTGTCGAGCCTGCGCAGCCTGTATCTGGCCGGAGAGCCGCTCGACCAGCCGACCCATGAATGGATCATGGGCGAGCTCAAGCGGCCCGTGATCGATCACTACTGGCAGACCGAAACCGGCTGGGCGATGTTGTCCGCGATGCCGGGCGTGGAGCAGACGCCGATCAAGTTCGGTTCGCCGAGCTTCCCGGTGTATGGCTACGACCTGCGCATCTTCCGTGAAGACGGCTCCGAGGCCGCCGCGAACGAGAAGGGCGTGGTCGGTGTGGTGCCGCCGCTGCCGCCAGGCTGCCTTTCGACCGTATGGGGCGACGACAAGCGCTTTGTCAGCACCTACTTCACGCTGTTCAAGGAGCCGCAGGTCTATTCGAGCTTCGACTGGGGTATTCGCGATGCGGATGGCTACTACTTCATCCTCGGCCGTACCGATGACGTGATCAACGTCGCCGGCCACCGACTCGGCACGCGCGAAATCGAGGAGGCGGTACAGGGGCACAACGCCATCGCGGAAGTCGCGGTGGTGGGGGTGAATGACGCGTTAAAGGGGCAGTTGCCGATTGCCTTTGCAGTATTGAAGGATCCGAGCCGCGCAGATACCGAGGAAAAGCGCGCCGCGCTGGAGGCTGAGGTGATGAAGACGGTCGATGGCCTGCTCGGTGCGATTGCGCGACCCGGTCGAGTCCACTTTGTGAGCGGCCTGCCCAAGACCCGCTCCGGCAAGATGTTGCGCCGCTCGATCCAGGCGCTGGCCGAAGGGCGCGACCCGGGCGACTTGACGACGATCGATGATCCGACGACCTTGCAGCAGATCCGCGAGGCGCTCGGCGGCAACTGAGGCCACCGATCGATTAAAGAAAACGGCCGGGCAACGCCCGGCCGTTTTACTAGATGCGCGCAGCGGTGAAACTTCGTGAGTACCGCCTCCGCTGTGCAGAAAGGGCGTGCCCTGTGCCGTGAGTTCCACGCCGTTGAGTGCGCCCTATGCGAGGATCAAGTCGCCCCGTGCTTGCTGCGGAAGCTGCTTTAGAACTTGAAGTTGCCGTCAGCGCGCGATGCGGTGCAGGGCGATGCGGTCGTCGTCGTGAATTCGCGGTTGCCGCTGCTTGTGGTCTGGTTGCTTTCCCAGACCGTGGCGCCCGTGCTCGGGTTGTACTTCACGTACTTGTATTGCGTCGCGGCGCCAGCCGGCAGATTCACCGTGCCGGACCAGGTCGCGTTGGCACCCGTGCCCTGGATCGTCAGCGGGAACGAGGACGCCGGCGACCAGTTTCCGATGGCAGTCTGGTTGCCGACGACATACAGGTTCTGGCCGACCATCGTGTTGGCGTTGGCGATGCTGAAGGTCACTGCCACCGAGGTGCAACCCGTGCCGCCAGAGCCAGATTTCCAGACGGCGTAGTTGGTGCCGGAGGTCAGCAGCGTCCAGCCCGTGCCGGGCGACCAGCTGTTCGGGCCGATCTTCATCGCGAGCTTGCCGGTGGTGCCGGTGATGATTGCGGCGTAGAGGCCGG
>JAJZLD010000115.1 GCA_021803785.1 Pseudomonadota bacterium
AAGGTAAGCGCCGACCAGAGCCGAGCGCTGCATCAGCTGCATTGCGGTCTGGAAGCGCGGGTTCTTGTCGATACCCTTCTTCTTCGCCTCCTGGGCGATCACTTCACGACGGACCAGCTCTTCGCGGATCGCGTTGCGCACTTCAGCATTGTCAGGCGCACCGCGTTGCATCTGCTCTTGCATGAACAGGTCGGCCTGAGCCTGCGGGATGGCGACGCCATTCACCGTAGCAACGGGGCCGGAAGACTTGGCAGCCGGAGCGGCGGCCGGTTTTGCGGCAGCCTTGTCATCGGCGGAGCCCGCAACCGAGATCGCGGCGGCAACGATACCGACGAGCAGTCGGCTGATTTCACGTTTCATGGATTTCCTCTGGTTTGATCAAGCGTGGGGTGAGGCAGATTCATCCGGGGTTCGCGCGTCGATGGCGAGCGCGTGAATCCTGGCCGGAATCATGTCGGCGAGTCGTGCATATACCGCGCGATGGCGAGCGATCCGCGACTTGCCGGAAAACTGGTGAGAGACGATGTGCAGGCGGAAGTGCCCGCCGCCGCCCGCGGCCCCGGCATGGCCCGCATGACGCGCGCTCTCATCTTCGAGCGTGAGCGCAAGTGGATCCAGTTCGGTCAGACGCGACCGGATTTCATCGATCAGGGTGGTCATCAGGGGAGTACGCGCTTGAAGGGTCGAACGACGGTGCGGGCAAAGACGCCATCGGTCACGTACGGATCTTGTGCCATCCAGGCCTCGGCTTCGGCTTGGCTCGCGAATTCTGCGACGATCAGGCTGCCCAAAAACCCTGCGGGGCCTGGATCAGGGCTATCGATTGCAGGCATGGGGCCAGCCAACAGCAAGCGGCCAGCATCAGCAAGCGCCTGGAGGCGTGCCAAATGAGCGGGGCGTGCAGCGAGCCGTTTATCGAGGCTGTCCGGGGTGTCTTCACCCATCAGGGCGTACAGCATTACTTCTTTTCCTCATCAAGGTAGCGCGAAAGCATCAAGCTTTGCGCCACCACGAAAACGAGCATCAACCCGGTTCCTCCAAACAGCTTGAAGTTGACCCAGGTTTGTTCAGAAAAGCGATAAGCCACTGCGATGTTGATCACGCCCATCGCCGCGAAGAACGCCATCCAGGAGTAATTCAGCTTGCTCCACGCTTCTTCAGGGAGTTCCAACTGAGAGCCGAAGATCGCTTGCATCGGATTGCGGCGAAATCCCCACTGGGTGACGACCATCGCGATGGCCATGCCCCAGTAGATGATCGTCGGCTTCCATTTAATGAACGTCGGATCGTGCAGCACCAAGGTCAGCGTGCCGAAGATCACAACGACAACGGCCGAGAACCACATCATCGGTTCGACCTTGCGATGGATGAAATAAGCCCACGCGAGCTGCAGTACCGTTGCTGCCACCGCCACACCCGTCGCGACGTAGATGTCGGCAAACTTGTAGGCGATGAAGAACAGCAAAACAGGGAAAAGGTCGAAAAGTATCTTCATATCAGCTGGCCATTATAGCGATGTCGCCGTTACGCGTTGCTTGTGGTGCGCGAAGCCTGCTGAACCAGGATTTGAGCGGTCAGCCCGCCGCCTTCACGCGGCAGCAGATCCAGACGTCCGCCGTGGGCACGTGCGACCCGATCGACGATCGCAAGGCCCAGACCAGACCCCATCGCATCGGTGCGCGCAGCCTCAAGGCGGGTAAAGGGGCGCTTGAGACGCTCGACTTGATCAGGCGGAATGCCGGGGCCGCGATCCTGGACCGAGAAGACCAGTTGCCCGCCGCGACGTTCGCAGCCCACTTCGACGGGCTTCTCGTGGCCGGCGTAGCGAAGGGCATTGTCGATCAGATTCGAAACTGCGCGCCGCAGGGCTTTGGGTTTTCCGCGGAAGGGCAGCGTGGTGCCCGTGATCTCGCCGGCGACGACATTTGCCAGGCCTCGCCGTTGATAGCTCTGGATCAGGTCGTTTGCCAGCGCAACTCCGTCGAGTTCGGCCATCGATTCATCGGTGCTGCCGCGAGCAAAGTCGAGGAACTGCCCGATGATCTTGTCCATTTCCTCAACGTCGGTGGACATCGCTTCGATGTCGTCGGGGTGCGCACCAGTCATCTCGATTCCGAGGCGAAGGCGTGCCAGCGGCGTGCGCAGGTCATGCGATACACCGGCGAGGATCAGCGCACGATCGGATTCGAGTTGCGCGAGGTTCTCCGACATCTGGTTAAACGCGCGGCTCACTTCGTTGATCTCGCTCGGGCCTTCTTCCGGCAGGCGAGGCGGTGGCTCGCCACGACCCACCATCCGTGCCGCCGCCGCAATTTGCGCCATCGGCCCGGCAACGCGCCGCACGATCAGGTAAGCGCCCAGCATCGCGAGAATGCCCGCGGCAATGCCCCATCCCAGCCATTCGGCAGTACGGACACGCTCAAAACGCTCGCGCGGCAACATCACCCAGAACAGGTCATTGGGATCATCTGGGTCGATTCGGAAGCTCACCCATATGCCTTCGATACCTTCACGGCTGCCGGCGAAACGGGTTTCACTGCCGAGTTGACGGCTGACTTCGGCGGCGATCACACGAATCGTCGGGGAATCGGGAAGCGGCCCGAGCTCGTCGCCGGGTTCCGCGGGGTAGATACGGATCCCTTCCTG
The DNA here is from genome assembly GCA_021803785.1 of Pseudomonadota bacterium. Lineage (GTDB taxonomy): Bacteria > Pseudomonadota > Gammaproteobacteria > Burkholderiales > Rhodocyclaceae > Niveibacterium. The sequence continues at coordinate 2,647 of JAJZLD010000115.1, forward strand.
CACCGACAGATCGCGCAATAGCGCAAGGCGCAGCAGCGGATCGGCGTTGACGAGCGCGGCGCGAGTCAGATTGACCACGCTGACCAACATCTGGCCAAGCTGGCGTGCACGCGGCTCCGATTCGAAACGCACGAATAGCTGGTACCACGCAGCCAGCGAGAGGCCGATCAGCAGCGCGATCAGGAAGAAGGTGCGCCACAGCAGGCTGTTGGGCGCAAAGCGAATCACCACTTAACGACGGGCGTCAGCTGCTGCGCTGACCATCCGGCACAAAGACATAGCCAAAGCCCCAGACAGTTTGCAGGTAACGGGGCCGTGAAGCCTCTTCTTCGACCAGTTTGCGCAGCCGCGAGATCTGCACATCAATCGAGCGATCGAACGCGTCGTACTCACGACCACGTGCCAGTTCCATCAGTTTGTCGCGCGACAGCGGCTGACGCGGGTGCTGCAAAAGCACCTTGAGCAGCGCGAACTCGCCCGTTGTAAGTGGCATTTCTTCGCCGTCACGCGTAAGCGAACGCGTGCCGAGGTTGACTGTGACACGACCAAAACTGACAACCTCTTCGTCTTCGGCTGGCGCACCCGGCGGCGTGCGTGGCTTGCGGCGCAGCACAGCGTGGATTCGTGCCACCAGCTCGCGCGGGTTGAAGGGTTTGGGCAGGTAGTCGTCAGCCCCCATTTCCAGGCCAACAATACGATCGACTTCGTCGCCCTTGGCGGTCAGCATGATGATCGGCAGCTCGCTGCCGTTGCCGCGCAAGCGGCGGCAGATGGAAAGGCCGTCTTCGCCCGGCAGCATCAGGTCCAGCACCAGCAGGTCGGCGTGCTCGCGGGTCAGCGCGCGGTCCATGGCCGGGGCGTCGGCTACGGCCTTTACGCCGAAACCTTGTTCCTCAAGATAGCGCTCCAGCAGGTTGCGCAGGCGTGCATCGTCATCGACGATCAGGATACGGTGGCGTTCTTTGGTTTCCATGGGTGACATGCTAACGGCTCATCGCCGCGGTCGCCAGCGCATGGCAGGTAAAGGTTCGTTGCGGAAAGTGCGACATGAAACACCTCGTAACAAGGAACGGCGATCGCCAAACATATCATTCGCGCTGAGGCGTGAAGATGCGCCCATGAAAAGCGTGGATCTCATCCCGCACAAGTAGGGGATTTGAATGGTGAAGGTGATGTGGCGGAGCGTGAGAAGCGGGGCTTTTACAGCGCTGCTGCTGGCGTTCGCTCATCCAGCGATGGCCGAGGGCTTGCGCTTTGGCCACAACTTCGAGAGGCGTTCAACGCAGTCAGGCTTGCGTGAAGAGTTACGGGCCGAGCGTCAAGAGCAGCGCCGGGATGAGTGGCGCCAAAACCAGGCTGATCGCTTTGACGATAGCCGGCGAACCGGCAGGCTTGATGCGCGCTACGACAGCGAACCCACCCCCGCGGTGAGGCGACTTAGTGCAGAAGAGCGTCGGCAACTCCGCCGCGACCTGCAAGGTGCCGCCCGCGACCTCTACGGCCGCTGATTAGTGCGTTTGTCCTTCCGGGGTTGATGACTATCAAGCAGACGACACTTGCTCCGGCGTAGCGTGTCCTGTGTGAGCCGCCCAATGCAGGCGGCTGCGGGAACGCGAGGCCGTCATGACTCTTCCCCCAAAACTGGCACAGATCCTTGAGGAGCGGCGCGCAGCTATTCTGCTCGCTGGCGGTGCCGACAAGCTTGAGCAGCGCCATAAGAAAGGCCAGCTAGGCGCTCGCGAGCGTTTGGACACGCTTTTCCAACAAGGCACTTTCCAGGAATTTGGCGCTCATGTCATGCATGATGCGCATGCCTTTGGCATGGAAGGCAAGTCACTCCCGTCCGACGGGGTGGTCACCGGTACCGGCTTTGTCGACGGGCAGCATGTTGCCGCATTCAGCCAGGACTTCACCGTCTGCGCGGGCACGCTGGGCAAGGCGCACGCGAACAAGATCGTCCGGTTGATGAAGTTCGCGCTGGCGCAGGGGATTCCGCTCGTTGCGTTCAAGGATTCGGGCGGCGCCCGTATTCAGGAGGGAGTCGATGCCCTTTCTGGCTACGGTGAAGTTTTTTACACGAATGTGCTGCTCTCAGGTGTGGTGCCGCAAATCGCGGCGGTACTGGGGCCATGTGCCGGGGGTGCCGCTTATTCGCCGGCGCTGATGGACTTCATCGTAATGACGCGCCGCAATGCTCAGATGTTCATCACCGGCCCGGAAGTCATCAAGGCGGTGACGGGGCACGAGGCGACGATGGACGAAGTCGGCGGGGCCGAGATGCATGCGGCAGTGAGCGGTAATGTTCACTTCCTTGCTGAGGACGATGCGCACGCGATCGCGATCATCCGTTCGCTGCTCTCCTATCTGCCGGCCAACAACACCGAAGATCCACCACATCGGCTCGACCCAGAGCTGGATCTGTCACACGACGACGCGATCGATGCGCTGATTCCGGATCAGGCGAACGAACCGTTGGACATGCCGGCCGTGATCCGCCGCATCGTCGACGATGGCGAACTGCTTGAGGTGCATGCGAGCTTTGCGCGCAACATCATCGTCGGACTCGCGCGAATCGGCGGCGTCGTTGTCGGCATCGTCGCGAACCAGCCGCAGGTGATGGCCGGGGCGCTGGACATCAACGCGTCAGACAAGGCATCGCGTTTTATCCGCTTCTGCAATGCCTTCAATATTCCGCTGGTAACGCTCGTCGATGTGCCGGGCTTTTTGCCCGGTGTCGAGCAGGAGCGGGGGGCCATCATCCGGCATGGCGCGAAGCTATTGTTCGCGTACGCTTCCTGCACGGTGCCGAAGATCACGGTGGTGCTGCGGAAGGCTTACGGCGGTTCTTACCTCGCGATGTGCAGCCAGGAAATGGGGGCTGACATGGTGTTCGCCTGGCCGACTGCCGAGATCGCCGTGATGGGCGCAGACGCCGCGGTGAAGCTGCTCTATCGTCGCGAGATTGAACAGGCCGAGGATCGCGCGGAGAAGGCGGCAGAGTATGCTGCAGCTTACCGCGCTGAGTTTGCGTCGCCCTATGCTTCCGCCGCGCGTGGCTACATCACAGATGTGATCCAGCCCTCCGAGACCCGTGCTGCGCTGCGGCTTGCGTTGCGCAAGACGCTGGCCAAGCGCGAACGCCGGCCGGCCAAGAAGCACGGCAATATTCCGTTGTAACGCTGCCATGAGTCTGCCGATTACGATCCAGGTCTATTTGCTCGCCGCAGTTGTGAGCTTTGCTGTTGCGGCGCTCATCCATCTGCTTGTTGTGACGCTCGATGTGGCTCGGCGCCGGCAGGTGACGATGGTGTCGCCGACGTCGCCGTCGGTGGCGCCTCAGCCCACATCGCCGACGGCAGCTCAAGTTGCCGCCATCAGTGCTGCGCTCAACCAGGTGCTGGGCAACTACCGGATCGTTCACATCGAAACCGCCGAGCGTGGGCACACATGGGTGTCCGGCGCGCGCGCAGCCCAGCACGATTCCCATCATCTGGCCCGTTCGCCGGGTCGCTCTCCCAGTCAGTGAGGCAAAGCATGGAGCGCAGCTTCCGTATAACGGTGGATGGTCAGGTATTCATGGTGACCGTCGAGGAGCTGGACGGCACGCCGCAGACTGCGCTGCCTTCGTCGGCCGTCGTCAGTGCGCCTGCTGCACCGACTGCGTCGCCGCCAGCCCAGGGTGCGGTGGTTAGCCATCTCGGCGGGACGGTCGATGAGATCAGCGTGAAAGTCGGTCAACATGTCGCGGCAGGCGATCGCCTCGCAACGATCGAGGCGATGAAAATGAAGAACGCAATCTTTGCCAGCAGCGCGGGAACGGTGAAGTCGATTGAAGTCGCTGCGGGCGATACGGTGTCCGCCGGGCAAGTGCTCTTGCGGCTTGGTTGAGAGAAGCGCGATGCACGACATACTGAGCATGCAGCTGTTTCAGGGGGTGGCGACACTCGTTGCGGCGGAACCTAAGATCGCGCTGGGCCGCATTGCCCTGATCGTGCTCGGCTGTGTCCTGGTCTGGCTCGGTAAGCGGGGGATACTTGAAGAGCTTCTGATGATTCCGATGGGGCTCGGCATGGCCGCCGTGAACGCCGGTGTATTGTTCATCAAGCCGGGTACGTTTGGCACGCTGTTCGTCGATCCGCTCGCGAACGGCACGGACGCTGTAATGAGCCAGTTGCAGATTGACTGGTTGCAACCGATCTATACGTTGATGTTCAGCAACGGCCTCATCGCCTGCCTTGTTTTCATGGGAATTGGCGTATTGCTCGATGTCGGGTACGTCATGGCGCGGCCGTTTCAGAGCATGTTTCTCGCGCTGTGTGCCGAGTTGGGCACGGTGGTTGTCTTTCCGATCGCGATGGCGATGGGGATGACGCCAGGCCAGTCAGCATCGGTTGCGTTGATTGGCGGCGCAGACGGGCCAATGGTGTTGTTTGCTTCGTTGGTGTTGGCGCGCGACTTGTTCGTGCCGATTACGGTCGTCGGCTACCTCTACCTGGGCCTCACCTACGGTGCCTATCCCTGGATCATTAAGGCGCTTGTGCCGGAACGGCTGCGAGGCATTTCAATGGACGACTCGCCGGTCAAGCACATCAGCGCTGGTCACAAGCTGATCTTCGCAGTTGTCGCATGCGTGCTGTTGTGCCTGCTGTTTCCAGTCGCGGCGCCACTGTTTTTGTCGCTATTCATCGGTGTTGCCGTGCGCGAGGCGGGCCTTAAGCAATACACGGTGTTGCTGGGGAAGCAGATTCTCTATGGTGCGACCTTCTTCCTCGGCCTGACGCTGGGTGTGCTGTGCGAAGCCGGTACGCTGCTTGACCCGGCAGTGCTGAAGCTTCTGTTGCTGGGGATGCTGGCGCTGCTGCTGTCAGCCCTTGGCGGGCTCGCGGGGGGCTATGCGATGTACTTTTTCACCCGCGGCCGTTTCAACCCGATGGTGGGCGTTGCTGGTGTGAGTTGCGTACCGACGACGGCGAAGCTGGTTCAGAAGATCGCGGCGGATGCCTCGCCCAAAGCGATGATCCTCCCGCAGGCCTTGGGCGCCAATATCAGTGGTGTCATCACGACGGCGGTGCTGGCCGGTATTTACGTCGCACTGCTGCGCTGATCAGTTTTTCTGAACAGCGCTGCACGGTTTCACCGTAGCGCGTGCGCGTGAGGGTGGGCGCGACGAGACCGTTGCTTCCGGGCGCCCGGTGCGGATCAGCTTGGTGCTGGCGACCTTCTTGCGTGTCGGGGGCGCCCTCTTGGTGGGGCGGCGTGCGTCGGCGATCGCTAGGTACTCCTGGAAGCTGTCTCGCACGCTTTGCGCGAAGACTTCCGGCTCCGGCATTTGCTCGCGACAGAAGGTCGGCGACACGATGATCTTGTCGTCGTAGCTCGTGACGGCGAATACCAGCCCCTGCCCGTCGGTGATTGGCATCAGGGCGGAGAAATACGTCATTCGCGCACCGATCAGGTAGAGCGGCTCATCCGGCCCCGGCACATTGGTGATCGTGCAGTTCGCGCGTGGCGCGCGCTTGTCGACCTCCATTGCTGCGCGTGTCAGAAATTTGCTGGTGAATGCGAGCGTGGCGGCTGAGGCATGCAAGCGGCTGTTGGTCAGCTCACGCGCGCCGACACCACGCCCCATCAATTCGCTGGCGGTCTGTTCGTGAATTGCACGCAGGCGTTCGACCGGGTCGGCAATGTCGGTGCCGAGCTGAACGCGAATCCATGCCACCTCCCGACGTGCGCCCGGTTCGCTTTCCGCATCACGCATGTAGATCGGCGCCATGGCCCACAGGCTTACTGAGGGCAATTCGCCTTGCATTTCGAGAAAGTGGCGTAGCGCACCGCCGCATACCGCCAGCACCGCATCGTTGATCCGCGCGCCGGGCACGAGATCGCGGATGCGCTTGAAATCATCGAGCGGGAAGCGCCGGGTTTCAAAGGCCCGGTACGGGGAAACTGGCGCATTGAAGCGCGTGAGTGCGATCCGCGCCGGGCGATTGAGTACGTCGTTGACGAATGTCGTCACCATTGGCGCCAGGGTGCGCATGAGGTTGAGACCGGGGCGGACCAGGCGGCTTGGTGGCCAGACGCTTCCAATGAGCCCGCGCGCCATCATCGAGAGCTCTCCCGGTGGCGTTTCCGGGAACCAGGGCTCGGGCGGTTCGGGCGGATGCGGTTGGGGCGTCGTGTCGTGGAGCAAGGACGTGATCTCGCTGCCTTCCTCCACATCCAGCGCGGCGTGGTGAAGCTTAGTCACCAGTGCGAAGCTGCCGGGTGGCAGATCCACGAAGCTGTCCAGCCCCTCGATGACGTACATTTCCCAAAGCGGTCGGTTGAGGTCCAGCGGGCGAGCGTGAATGCGCGAAACCTGGATACAGAATTGCCGCCAGTCACCCGGCTTGGGTAGCGCGATGTGGCGGACGTGGAATTCCAGATCGAAGTTGTCGTCTTCGACCCAGTACGGAAAATCGAAGTCGAAGGGCAGGCGTTTGAGCTTCTGCCGCAGATGGTCGAGCGAC